>DASTDT010000225.1:0-10652 GCA_035710225.1 Sphingomicrobium sp. | reverse complement strand
AGGTTGGCCGCCATCGAATTGACGTTCTCGGTCAGGCCGCGCCAAGTGCCGGCCACGCCTTCCACCCGCGCCTGTCCGCCAAGCTTGCCCTCTGTGCCGACTTCGCGCGCGACGCGCGTGACCTCCGAAGCGAACGAGTTGAGCTGGTCGACCATCGTATTGATCGTGTTCTTGAGCTCCAAGATCTCGCCCTTCACGTCGACGGTGATCTTCTTGGAAAGGTCCCCCGAGGCGACGGCGGTGGTCACTTCGGCGATGTTGCGCACCTGGCCGGTGAGGTTCGCCGCCATCAGATTGACGTTGTCGGTAAGGTCCTTCCACGTGCCGGCCACGCCGCGCACGCGCGCCTGGCCGCCCAGCTTGCCCTCGGTTCCGACCTCGCGGGCAACGCGGGTCACTTCCGACGCGAACGAGCTCAATTGCTCGACCATCGTGTTAACGACCTTGCCGATGCGGAGGAACTCGCCTTTCAGCGGGCGGCCCTCGATCTCGACCGCCATCGCCTGCGAAAGGTCGCCCTTGGCGACCGAGCCGATGACCCGCGCGACCTCGGTGATCGGCTGGACCATGTCGTCGATCAGCTCGTTGACGGCGCGAAGGTTGGTATCCCAGCCGCCGCTGGCGCCGCGCACCTTGGCGCGGTGACCGATCTTCCCTTCCTTGCCCACGACCCGCGACAGGCGTTCGAACTCTTCGGTGATTTCCTGATTTAGGCCGACCACCTCGTTGAACAGGGCAGCGATCTCGCTGTCCTCATCGTCGCCGTCCTCCGACAGCCGCACGCTGAAGTCGCCGCGGCGAAGCCGGCGCAGCGCCGTCACCAGTTGCCGACGGGAAACACCGAACTCGGTCCGGGAGACTTCTCTGTTCATCCGCCACCCTCTCTTCGGAGGGCACCGCATGCAACCCTCCCCGCTTCGCTAATTCACGGTCCCCCAAGTGGTTCCGCGACGCCAGCGAATTCTGATGGAGGATGACCCGCCCGCCACATCGGCTCGCGCATCGAGCAATGCGCCGGGTCCTCGCCCTGCGCAACGCGGTCATCGGTCAAAGAAAGTGGTGCCGCTTGGGGGACTCGAACCCACGACCCCATCATTACGAATGATGTGCTCTACCATCTGAGCTAAAGCGGCGTGCCCGTCGAAGCGTCGGCAAGCGCGCGCCCTCTATCAGCGCGCCGGACCGTCGGCAACCCGGCCATCGCCCGCAAACATGCTTAATGCTTTGGTAAGACCGGCACGGCACTATCGCCGCTCGTTGACGAACGAGTGGGGACAAGATGGACGGTCTTTCGGGCTATCCCGGTGAGTATGACGACGCGGTCGAGGCGACCGTCGAAAGTCACGACGTGGCCGCGGCCATCGGCGCCGACGAGCGGCGGATGCACGTCCGCGCCTACAATCACTGGGTGTCGCTGCTCGACGGCCGCGACTATCCCTCGATCGAGGACCTGGACCCCGCCAGCATCGTCGATTTCGCGCCCAACAGCGTGCTTCTCGATTTCACCGCCGGGCGCGACAACCCGTCGACACCCTACATCGGCACCGCCATCCGCGCCGAATGCGGCATCGGCGAGGACATCCGCCAG
This sequence comes from Sphingomicrobium sp., assembly GCA_035710225.1. Classification (GTDB taxonomy): domain Bacteria; phylum Pseudomonadota; class Alphaproteobacteria; order Sphingomonadales; family Sphingomonadaceae; genus Sphingomicrobium. Next base: position 9,064 of record DASTDT010000225.1, on the reverse strand, counting down.
ATCGCGCAGGTCCCGAGCCGGTCGCTGCTGTCGCGCCTGACCGACCATTACATGCAGATCATCGCCAACCGCGCGCCGGTCGGCTTCGAGGCGGAATTCGTCAACCAGCGCGGCGAAACGATCTGCTACCGCGGGATCCTGATGCCCTTCTCGAGCGACGGCGACACGATCGACTTCATCTATGGCGTGATCAACTGGAAGAACGTCGGCGAGACGGCCGCGGACGTGCCGGCCGAGGTCGAGCAAGCCCGGCTTGAGCCCGCTGCCGCCGAAACGCACATCGCTTGGGATGACGGCCCACTGGCCGAGGCCGAGGTAACAGGCACTGTCGCGGCGGAAGCCGAGGCGCGGATCGACCCCGAGGCGGAGGACGAGGACGAGGACCTCGCCATCACGCTCGACGACGACGCCGGCCTCGCCGACCGCCTGTGGGCCGCCCGCGAAAGCGCCGAAATCTGCCGGCAGGCCGACGGCCGCAGCCGCGCCGCCCTCTATCGCGCGCTGGCGATGGCCTATGACTTCGCGGTCGCGGCCAGGCGCGTTCCGGACGACTATGCCGAAATTCTCGCCGACGCCGGGGTCAAGCCCCAGTCGCGGGCGCCGATGACCGCGGTCGTGAAGCTCGTTTTCGGGATCGACTATGACAAGGCGCGGCTGACCGAATTCGCCGCTGCTCTGAGCAACGCCGAACGCGAAGGCGTCGATTTCGGCGGCTTCCAGGCGTTCGTCGAAGGGCGCAGCGGGGGATTGAAGGCATTGGTCGCCGCCGAGCGTCTGGCTCGCCGCCCCGACCGCAAGCCCGATGCGCGCGGCGACGAGGCCCGGGCCGAGCTGCGCCGCCGCGATGTGCTGGAACTGGCTTCGCTCCCCGGCGACGAGGAGTTCGTGCTGGTTCTCTCGCGCCGGATGATCGGCGGCGGTAGCGGCTACGAGCCCATCGCCCTGGTCGAGGATTCGGCCCTAATCGACCGCGCCATCCGCCGCACCGCCGGCTGACGTCCCGCCTTGTCGTAGCGCCGCGCGGAGGTCTATAGGCCGCCGCCGATGACCCCTGACGACATGGTGCATGAAATGACGGCCACTTCGGGCGCGAACGGGCCGTTCGTCGGCCAGATCAAAAAGGCGCTCCTCACCAATGCCCTCCCGGGCGAGCTCGACGGCTTTGCCGGGACCGAGCAGCAGGAAGCGGCGGAGCTGGTCGCCAAGGTCGCGGCCAGCCGCAAGCCGGGCGAGATCGCGATCGACCTCACTTCGACCGGCGGCGAGGCCGGCCACCGCCGGATGCGGCTTGCGATCGTCAACGACGACATGCCCTTCTTGGTGGATTCGGTGGCCAATGCCATCGCCGCCCGCGGCCTCGTCATCCACCGCCTGCTCCACCCGGTGCTCCAGGTCGAGCGCGATTCGAAGGGCAAGCTCGTCGCGCTCGGCAAAGGCACGGCGGAATCGGTCATCTACATCGAGCTCGACCGCGCCGATTCGAAGGCACGCAACCAGCTCCGCACCGAGCTTCGCGCAGTCCTCGCCGATGTCCGCGCGGCGGTGGCCGACTGGCGCCCGATGCAGCAGCGGATGCGCGAAGACGCCGCCACCGCCGATGCCGAAGGCGCGGCCCTGCTCAACTGGTTCGCCGACGGGGCGATGACCCTGCTCGGCTTCGAGGTCGAACGCCCGGGCAAGGAAGGGTCGCAGGGGCTCGGCATTTTCCGCTTCCCCGGCGAACCGACCGACGAGGGCGGCTGCGACGAGGCAATCCGCTATTTCGAGCGCGGCGGGCGGGTGCCGCTGATGGCCAAGGGCGACCGCAAGTCGTCGATTCACCGCCGGGTGCCGCTCGACCTGGTCGCCGTGCCGGTCCGCGAAAACGGCAAGATCACCGCTATCGGCGTCCACGTCGGCCTGTGGACCAGCGAGGCGCTCAGCGCTCCGGTCGACGAAGTGCCGGTGCTTCGGACGATCCTCAAGAAGCTCGACGAACGCTTCGGCTACCACCCGTCGGGACATAGCGGCAAGGCGCTCCGGCACGCGCTTAACGCGCTTCCGCACGACCTCGTCCTCAACCTCGACACCGACTGCGTCGAGCGGCTGGTGACCGCGGCAATGACTCTTGCCGACCGGCCTCAGCCGATGGTCGTGCTGGTGCGGTCGATCCTGCAAGGCCACTTGTTTGCCTTCGTGTGGCTTCCGCGCGACGAGCTGACCACCGACCGGCGGCTGGCGATCGGCGAGCTGATCGGTGAGGCCGCCAACGCCCCGCTCAAGGCCTGGACGGTCGACCTTGGCGACGGCGACCTGGCGCTGCTGCGCTTCACCTACACCATCGATGCCGACGCGCCCTTGCCCGATTCCAAGGAGCTCAGCGCCAAGCTCAACGCGATGGTCCGGGGCTATCTGCCGGCGGTAGAGGAGTCCTTGGCGACGAAGATCGGCTCGACCTCGGCCCGCCGCCTCGTCCTCACTTTTGGCGAATCGCTGCCCGAGCCCTATCGCGGCCGCTACCCGGCGTCGGACACGGCCGAGGACCTCATCCGCCTCGAGGGCCTGGCCCATTCCGAGGAAAGGTCGATCCGGCTCTATCGGCTGCCGGCCGATCCGGGCGACCATCTGCGCCTCAAGCTCTACACCCGCGGCGGGCTTGTGCCCTTGTCGGACGTCGTCCCGGTGCTCGAGAATTTCGGTTTCACGGTGATCAAGGAAACGCCGACCAAGCTGGAAGGCGTCGCCGCCAATATCCACGAGTTCCTCCTTTCGATGACCGACAAGGCGGCGGTCGACAACCTGTTCGAGCGCTCCGCCCTGATCGAGGGCGCGATCGGCTGCGTGATGCGCGGCGAGAGCGAGAACGACGATTTCAACAAGCTCATCATCCTCGCCGGCCTGACCCCGCGCTCGGCCGTGTGGCTGCGCGCCTGGTTCCGCTATCTGCGGCAGACCGGCGTCTCCTATTCGATCGCCACCGTCGTCGATGCGCTCGGCCGGTCTCCAAAGGCGGTCCAGGCGCTGATCCGCCTGTTCTGCGACGGCCACGACCCCGACCTCAAGGGCAATCGGGAAGCGGCCGTGGCACGCTCGGCCGAAGCCTTCACCGACGCCCTGCGCGAAGTCAGCGGGATCGACGACGATCGAATCCTGCGCCTGCTTCGCTCGGTCGTCGAAGCGACGCTGCGGACCAACGCCTTTGCCCAGCAGGCCGACGAAGCGCTGGCGTTCAAGCTCGAATCGGCGCGGGTGCCGTCGCTGCCGGCGCCGCTGCCGTGGCGCGAGATCTGGGTCTACAGCCCCCGCCTCGAAGGCATTCATCTGCGCGGCGGCCCGGTCGCCCGCGGCGGGCTGCGCTGGTCCGACCGCCGCGACGACTTCCGCACCGAAATCCTCGGCCTGATGAAGGCGCAGCTGGTCAAGAACGCGGTGATCGTTCCCACCGGCGCCAAGGGCGGCTTCTATCCCAAGCAATTGCCGAGCCCGGCCACCGACCGCGACGCCTGGCTGGCCGAAGGGACGGAAAGCTACCGGATCTTCATCCGCTCCTTGCTGTCGATCACCGACAACATTGTCGACGACAAGGTCGTCCATCCCGCTCGGGTGGTCCGGCACGACGACGACGATCCCTATTTCGTCGTTGCCGCCGACAAGGGCACGGCGACCTTCTCGGATGTCGCCAACGCGCTTGCCATCGAACGCGGCTTCTGGCTCGGGGACGCCTTCGCCTCGGGCGGCTCGAACGGCTACGACCACAAGGCGATGGGGATCACCGCCAAGGGCGCCTGGATTTCCGTCCAGCGCCATTTCCTCGAAATGGGCATCGACGTCCAGAGCGAGCCGGTGCGGGTGGCAGGCTGCGGCGACATGTCCGGCGACGTGTTCGGCAACGGCATGCTGTTGTCGCGGGCGATCAAGCTGGTCGCTGCCTTCGACCACCGCCACATCTTCATCGACCCCGACCCCGATCCGGCGGCAAGCTGGGCCGAGCGCAAGCGGATGTTCGACCTGCCTCGCTCGAGCTGGGACGATTACGACCGCAAGGTGCTGTCCAAGGGCGCGATGATCGTCGCTCGAAGCGAGAAGTCGATTCTGCTCAGCGCCGAAGCGGCCGGGGCCCTCGGCCTCGAACAACGCGAAACCGACCCCTCGGCGCTGATCGAGGCGATCCTCAAGAGCCCGGTCGATCTGCTCTGGTTCGGCGGCATCGGCACCTACATCAAGGCGTCGGCCCAGACCCACGCGCAGGTCGGCGACCCAGCCAACGACACGCTTCGGGTCGACGCCACCGAGCTTCGCGCCAGGGTCATCGGCGAAGGCGCCAATCTGGCGATCACCCAGGCCGCGCGAATCGAATTCGCGCAACTCGGCGGACGGATCAACACCGACTTCATCGACAATTCGGCCGGCGTCGACTGCTCGGACAATGAGGTCAACATCAAGATCCCGCTCAACCGCGAGATGCGCGAGGGGCGGCTCGAGGAAAGCAAGCGCAACAAGCTCCTCGCGGCGATGACCGACGAAGTCTCGGAGCTGGTGCTCGAGGACAACCGGCTGCAGAGCCTGGCGCTGTCGATCGCCGAATCGGGCGGCGCGACGACCCTGCCCGAGCATGTGCGGGTCATCGAACTGCTGGAAAACAGCGGGCGCCTCGACCGCCGGGTCGAAGGCCTGGCGGCCAGCGACGTGCTGCTTCGCCGAGCGATCGACAACCGCGGGCTCACCAGGCCCGAACTGGCGGTGGTCCTGTCGATGGCCAAGCTGTCGCTCCAGGACTCGATCGAGAAGCTGAAGTTGGCCGACGATCCCCTGCTCGAAGCGCAGCTGCTCGCCGCTTTCCCAGCGCCGATGGTCAAGGCCCATGCCGACGCCATCCGCAATCACCGCCTGCGTCACGAGATCCTGGCAACCAAGGTCGCCAACCGCATCGTCAACCGGCTTGGGCCGGGCATCCCCTTGAGCCTGACCGAGGAAGAGGGCACCTCGCTCGGCCAGGTGGCGATCGCCTTCCTTGCCGCCGAGCGCCTGCTCGGCCTCGACAAGCTGTGGGCGGCAATCGAGGACGCCGAGATCCCCGAAGCGGTGCGTATCGAGCTGTTCTACTCGGCCGCGCGCTCGGTCCGAAGCCATGTCTCCGATATCCTCCGCTCGACCGGCGCTGAGACCAGCGTCAGCGAGCTGGTCGCACTGCTCGAGCCAGCGACCAAGGCCATCTCGACGGCGGCCAACAAGCTCATCCGAGCCGAAGTGCGCAACGAATCCGAAGCTCGCCGGACGCGGCTGGCCGCCCTTTCGGTCGATGACAGGATCGTCGACGGCATGGTGCGGCTGTTCGAGCTCGACGGCGTGTTCGGGATCGCGGCTCTGTCGGCGCGGCGCTCGTTCGACCCGCTGGCCGCGACCAGCGCCTACACCCAGCTCGGCGAGGCGCTTGGACTCGACTGGGCGCAGCAGCAGGTTTCCAGCTTCTCGCCCGCCGATCAGTGGGAGCGGCTGCTGGTGGCGGGGCTGGAACGCGACTTCGAGCAATTGCGGCTCGAGTTCATGTCGCGCTCGCGCGAGCCCGACCCGATCGTATCCGTCAGCCGCTGGATCGAGCGCCACTCCGCGCGCATCGCGCAGTTCCGCAAGCTCGTCGATTCGGCGCGCAACGCCGGCGCGGTGACGGCGCCGATGCTTGCCCAGCTCGCCGCCCAGGCCCGCAATCTGCTGGCACGGTGACCCGCGCCATCGTCCTCACTCCCGCGCCCGATTTCGGCGAGGCGTGGGACTGGGCCTATGACGTCGAGGCCGCGGCGCTGGAGTCCGGCGGCGTGACCGTCGAGCCCCGGCCATGGACCGAGCCCGGCGCGCTCGGCGCAGAGGATCTCGTCCTTCCGCTCGTCGCTTGGGGCTATCATCAGCAGCCCGACCGCTGGCACGAAGTGCTCGATCGGCTCGAGTCGAGCGGCGCCACCGTGGTCAATCCCGTGCCGGTGCTGCGCTGGAACAGCGACAAGTCCTATCTCGCCGAGCTTGGCGCGCGCGGCGTGCCGACCATCGCCTCGCGCCTGGTCGAGGCGCTGGACGAGCCGGCGCTGGCCGCGGCCCGCCGCGAATGGGGCGGCGACATCGTCATCAAGCCGCCCATATCGGCCTCGGCCACCGGCACCTTCCGGCTCGGTCCCGGCGACCCCGCCCCGCCCGCGGCGCTCGGCCGGCCGACGATCCTCCAGCCGTTCCTCCCCTCCGTGACCGAGGAAGGCGAATATTCGCTGATGCTGTTCGACCGGATCTTCAGCCATGCCGTGGTCAAGCGACCGAAGGCCGGCGACTATCGAGTCCAGCCGCACCTCGGCGGCCGCGAACATGCCTGCGCCGCGCCGGACAACGCCGTCGCCATCGCCCAGGCCGCACTGGCGGAGGCGCCGGGCGACTGCGCCTACGCGCGGGTCGATCTGGTGCGTGGTCTCGACGGCGAATTGAAAGTCATCGAGCTGGAGCTGATCGAGCCCTCGCTGTGGCTCCAGCACGCGCCCGACAAAGGCAAGTCATTCGCCACTGCGGTCGGCCGCCGGATGAACCCATAGCCACTGGCGCAGCGCCGACGTGAGGTTCGGCGCCGGGCGCGCCGCGATCCGCTCGGCATCGATCTGGGCGACGAGCGCGCTCAACGGCATGCCGCGCTTCGCCGCGGCCTGCTCCAGCGCCGACCAGAACAAGGGCTCGAGGCTGATCGACGTCTCGTGACCGGCGATCGTCATCGACCGCTTGGTCGGTGTGCCGTAGTCGACCACCCTCAATACATATGCTGGCCGCCGTTGATCGACAGCGTCGAGCCGGTGATGAAGCCGGCCTCGTCGTCGACTAGAAACGCCACGCCGCGGGCGATTTCCTCGGCCTTGCCAAGGCGGCGGACAGGGATCTTGGCGACGATCTTGCCGAGCACGTCCTCCGGCACGGCGGCGACCATGTCGGTGTCGATATAGCCCGGGGCGATGGCGTTGACGGTGACGTTGCTGCGCGCGCCTTCCTGGGCCAGCGCCTTGGTGAAGCCGTGGATTCCGGACTTGGCGGCGGCGTAATTGACCTGGCCGTACTGGCCCGCCTGGCCGTTGATCGAGCCGATGTTGACGACCCGCCCGAAGCCGCGCTGGCTCATCCCGTCGAACACCGCCTTGGCCATGTTGAAGCAGCCGCCGAGATTGGTGTCGATGACGTCCTGCCACTTGGCCCGGTCCATGCGCTTCATGGTCGAATCGCGGGTGATCCCGGCGTTGTTGACCAGCACGTCGACCGGTCCGAGCTCGGCCTCGACCTTGGCCACGCCCTCCTGGCAGGCGTCATAGTCCGAAACGTCCCATTTGAAGGCGGGGATGCCGGTCCGCTCCGTGAATTCGCGCGCCCGCTCGTCATTCCCGGCATAATTGGCGGCGACCTTCATTCCCATCTTCTGCAATGCGACGCTGATCGCCTCGCCGATGCCCCGGGTCCCGCCGGTTACGATTGCCACACGCGCCATGATCTTCTCCTCGACTTGTTGCCGGCAGAGTTAGGCGGACGGCCACCAACCGGCAAGCTCGCGGCGAACGAGCGCTTCGAGCATTTCCATCCCTTCGGCGGAATCGTTGAGGCAGTCGAGCCGGGCGAAATGCGTGCCGCCGGAGGCGAGGAAATCGGCGCGTCCACGGATGCCCAGCTCCTCGACCGTCTCGAGGCAGTCGGCGGAAAATCCGGGCGCGGCGATCGCAACCCTGGTGACCCCTGCCGCGGGAAAAGCCTTGAGCACCGCATCGGTCGCCGGCTCGAGCCATTTGGCGCGGCCGAAGCGCGACTGGAACGCGACATCGACCGGCACAGACATGCGCTCGCCGACCAGTCGCGCCGTCTTGCGGCAATGGCAATGATAGGGGTCGCCAAGCTCCAGCGTGCGCTGCGGCATGCCGTGGAAGCTGAGCAGCAATCGCTGCGGCTCGAAGTCGAGCGCCGCGAGCTGGCGTTCAAGATCGGCGACCAGCGCGTCGATATACGCCGCATCGTCGAAATAAGGCGGCAGCGTGCGAAGCGCGGGCTGCCAGCGCAAAGTGGCGAGATGGGCGAAAGCGAAGTCGTTGGCAGTGGCGGTCGTCGCCGCGCAATATTGCGGATAAAGCGGCGCCAGCAGGATTCGCGTCGCGCCAGCCGCGAACATCCGGTCGAGCGCGCCGTCGATGGCCGGATTGCCATAGCGCATCGCCCAGTCGACCAGCACCCCGTCACCCAGCCGCCGCTGAAGCTCGAGCGACTGGCGGGCGGTAATCGCTGCCAGCGGCGAGCCCTCTTCGGTCCACACCTGGCGGTAAGCGTGGGCGCTTTTCTTCGGGCGCGTGGTGAGGATGATCCCGCGCAAGATCGGCTGCCACAAAAACGGCGGGATCTCGACCACCCGGCGGTCCGACAGGAACTGACCGAGGTAGCGCCGGACCGCGCCCGTATCGGGCGAATCCGGGGTGCCGAGATTGACCAGCAGGACGCCGACCCGCGGTGCGGGAATGTGGGGATGGCCGGCCGGTCGCTCCATCACGCCGCCATGAGGTCGAACGGCAGGTTGCGCAAGCGCCGCCCGGTCGCCGCCGCCAGCGCATTGGCGAGCGCGGGGGCGAGGACTGCATGGGCAAGGCCGCTGACTCCGCCCGGCTCGACATTGCCATGCAGGATCTCGACCGCGATTTGCGGCACCGTCAGGCTATTGCCGATGCCGGTCGAACGAAACCCGCGCGCCACCGCCATTCCGGCGACGAAGTCCGGCGCTTTGGCGGTGGCCAGTGACAGCGCGTGGAGCAGGCCCCCTTCCACCTGCTGGCGGACCAGCCCGGGGTTGACGACACGGCCGCAATCTACCGCCGCGAACAGCTTTTCGACCGCGATCCGCTGATCGGCGCCGATTCCGGCGACCGCGACGAGCGCGATGTGCGAGCCGAATGCACTGGCGCAGGCCAGGCCCATCCGGCTGCCCGCGCCGCCACCGTCCCAGCCGGCGGCATTGGTCGCCGCGACCAGCGTCCGGGCGAGCCGCGCGCTTCCGCCGAGCATCGCCATTCGCATGGCAAAGGGTTCGCGGCCGAGG
>DASTDT010000224.1:0-3437 GCA_035710225.1 Sphingomicrobium sp. | reverse complement strand
GACCTTGCCTTCCTCCTCGACCGGCTGCCAGCCGAACTCGCGCATCCCGAGCAACAGGTCACGAATGCCGCCGGGTTCTTCCCACGAGGGTGCGCGCTTGTCGTCGATACGATAGACGAATTTCTCGTGCTCGGTGCCGATGCGCCAGTCGGCTTCGGGCTTTTCGCCCTTTTCGAACACCGCCAGCAGGTCGGCGCGGCTTTCGATCGGAGGGCTCGCCGACAGGTCAGTGCGGGTGGTCATTCGAAACGCGCTTAGCGCCAGTCCCCGGCGAGGGCCATATAGGAAGTGATTGCCGCCAGTGCCGCGGTTTCGGCGCGCAGGATTCGCGGGCCGAGCGAGACTGCGCGGACGTTGTCACCAGAGCGAATGGCGCTTCGCTCTTCTTCGGTGAACCCGCCTTCGGGCCCGGCGAGGATCGCCCCCGGTCCGGAGCGGAGCGCAGTCATGGGCGGTTCGCCGCCCGCCTCGTCGGCGAAGTAGAGCGTCCGCGCCGGATCGCGCGACTTGAGGAAGCTCGCCAGCGGCACCGGTTCGGCGATGTCCGGGACCGTCGTGCGGTTGCATTGCTCGGCGGCCTCGATCGCTATGCTCTCCAGCCGTTCGAGCTTGACCCGGTCGACGATGGTGCGGGCGGTGATGACCGGCAGCAATCGCGCGATTCCAAGTTCGGTCGCTTTTTCAACGAGCCAGTCGGTTTGCGCCCGCTTTACCGGAGCGAAGGCGAGCCACAGATCGGGGACCTCTTCCTGGGGCCTCGTGCTAACCTCAACGGACAGCGTCATCCTCTTCTTGCCCACTTCCGCCACGCGGCCGAGCCATTCGCCGCTCGAGCCGTCGAACAGCCGCACTTCGCCGCCGACCCCGAGCCGCATCACATTGCCGAGATAATTGGCCTGGTTCGGATCGAGCTCGACCCGCGCGCCTTGGCCGAGCGCCGCGCGGACGAACAGGCGCGGCGCGGACTTGGGCGGCCAGGCGGGGGTAGCGGGCATCGCCGGTTTGTAGCTATGCACCGCGTGCGCGTCATCAGGGGCAGTAATGGACGATAAAATGAAGCCGATCGTCGCGGCGGGGCGCAATTGCTGGCGGATCGAGCGGGCTGACAAGGCGCGCCTGCTGATCGACGCAGCGACCTATTACCATTGGATCGCCCACGCGTTCGAAAAGGCGGAGAAGATGATCTTCATCGCCGGCTGGGACTTCGACACGCGAATTCCGCTCGAGCCCGACGAGAAAGGCCGGGGCGAGCGGCTCGGTGCCTTCTTCCTGCGGCTGGCGAAGCGCAACCCCGATCTCCAGATCGACGTGCTGAAGTGGAATTTCGGCGCCCTGAAGCAATTTACCAAGCCCGCCGCGGTGCGCTGGCTGTGGCGCTGGTGGCGGGCGGACAACATCGACTTCCGGCTCGACAGCTCGCACCCGTTCGGTTGCAGCCATCACCAGAAGATCGTCGTCATCGACGAATGCCTGGCGGCGTGCGGCGGGATCGACATTTCCAACCGACGCTGGGACACCAGCGATCACATCGACCGGGATCCTCGTCGGGCAAGCCCCGACGGCGAACTGTTCGGCCCGTGGCACGATACGACGATGATGATGAGCGGGCCTGTGGCGCGCGCGCTCGGCGAGTTGTCCCGGGAGCGGTGGAAGGTTGCCACGAGGGCCGAGCTCGACGAGATCGAGCCGTGCAGCGACGAATGGCCCGACGGCCTGAAGCCCGACTTCGAGAACGTCGACATCGCCATCGCGCGGACGCGCGCGCCCTATGAGGACCTGGAGGAGGTGCGCGAGATCGAAGCCTTGACGCTCGACATGATCGCCGCTGCCAAGCGCTTCATCTATTTCGAGAACCAGTATTTCACGAGCGGCAAGGTCGCCGCCGCGATCGCCGAGCGGATGAAGGAGGAAGATCCGCCGGAGATGGTGCTGGTGATGCCGCGTACCGCCGACGGCTGGCTCGAGCAGAAGGCGATGGACGCGGCGCGCCTAAAGCTGGTCGCGGCGATCGGCGAAGTCGACCGCGACGACCGCTTCCGGGTCTACGTGCCGGTGACAAAGGACCGCAAGGACATTTACGTCCACGCCAAGCTGGCGATCCTCGACGACCGCCTGCTTCGCGTCGGATCGGCCAACCTCAACAACCGCAGCCTCGGGCTCGACAGCGAATGCGACGTGGTGATCGACGCCGCGCTGCCGGCCAACCGCGATACGCCGGCGACGATGACCGCGCTTCGCCATCGGCTGATCGCCGAGCATCTCGCGATTTCACCGGAGAAGTACGCGATCGAGGAAGCCGCGCGGGGATCGATGATCGCCGCGATCGAGGCGCTGCGCGGCGGCGACAAGTCGCTCGACCTGCTCGACCTCGAAGGCATGGGCGCGGCGGAGGACTTCATCGCCAGCAACGAAGTGCTCGACCCGGAATCTGTAGACGAGATGTTCGACCCGATCGCCAAAGGCGGCCTGGCGCGGAGCTGGGCGAGCGGACGCGAGCGGCTTCGGCGGATTCGCGGCAGGGCGTGAGCGAGACGGTACCGGACAGCGAGCGGCGCGGCTTGATCGGCGCGCTGCCGGCGCGCGTGCGGCCCTATGCGTCGCTGATCCGGCTCGACCGTCCGATCGGCACCTGGCTGCTCTACTGGCCGTGCGCGTGGAGCGCCGCGCTGGCGGGGGTGGCGGGCAAGTGGAGCCTGTTCGGCTGGTTCGCGCTGGGGGCATTCGCGATGCGCAGCGCGGGCTGCGTTTACAACGACATCGTCGACCGCGACCTGGACCGCAAGGTCGAGCGGACGAGGCTTCGGCCACTGGCTTCGGGGCGCGTGTCGTTGAACTCCGCGTGGGCGTTGCTGGTCGCGCTGTCGCTGGCCGGATTGGCGGTGCTGCTCCAGCTCGGCGCGGTCGCCCGGATGGTGGCGCTGGCCAGCCTGGCGCTGGTCGCCTTGTACCCGTTCATGAAGCGGATCACCTGGTGGCCTCAGGCTTGGCTCGGGCTGGTATTCGCCTGGGGGGCGCTGGTCGGCTGGCCGGCGGTGACCGGGCAACTGGCGCTCGCGCCGCTGCTGTTGTGGCTGGGCACGATATTCTGGGTGGTCGGCTACGATACCATCTACGCCGTCCAGGATATCGAGGACGATGCCCTCGTGGGGGTCAAATCCTCGGCCCGGCGGCTCGGCGGCAAGGTTCGCGCCGGGGTCGCGGCGCTCTACGCGGCGGCGCTTGGGGGCTGGGGGGCGGCGCTGTGGCAAGTGTTCCCGGACCCGCTGGCGCTGCTCGCTCTTCTCCCCGTCGCCGCTCAGCTGGCCTGGCAGTCGGCCAAGGTCGATCCGGCCGACGGGGCACTGGCTCTGACCCTGTTCCGCTCCAACCGCTTCGCCGGGCTGCTCGCGTTCCTCGCCTTCCTGACGGTCGGCTTGTCGGCCCGAGGCTGAGCCTCT
>DASTDT010000223.1:0-2347 GCA_035710225.1 Sphingomicrobium sp. | reverse complement strand
CGCCAGTAGGACGACACCTGCAGGATGGCGGGGCCCGACAGGCCGCGGTGGGTGAACAGTGCCGCTTCGCGGAAGCTGCCCTTGCCGGCGCGCGCGACGACATCGGCCGAGACGCCGGACAGGGTCTTGAACAAGGCCTGGTCCGCAGACAGGGTCAGCGGGACCAGCGCCGGCCGCGGCTCGATGATCTTCAGGCCGAAACGGCGCGCGACGTCATAGGCGAAGCTGGTCGCGCCAAGCTTCGGGATCGACAGGCCGCCAGTGGCGAGCACCAGGGCCGGCGCCCGGAAATTATCCGCGCCGATATCGACGTGGAACGCACCGTCCCGATGCTCGACGGTCGCCGCCCGGCCGAACGATGTCTCGACCCCGCCGGCGACACATTCGTCGAGCAGCATGGCGACAATCTGCCGGGACGAGCCGTCGCAGAACAGCTGGCCAAGCGTCTTTTCGTGCCAGGCGATGCCATGCCGATCGACCAGGGCAATGAAATCCGCCGGGGTAAAGCGGCCGAGCGCGGACTTGGCGAAATGCGGGTTGGCCGACAGGAAATTGTCGGCGGTGGCGCCGATGTTGGTGAAATTGCAGCGGCCGCCGCCCGAGATCAGGATCTTGCGACCCGGCTCGGCGGAATGGTCGACCAGCAGAATCCGGCGCCCCCGCTGGCCCGCGAGCGCCGCGCAGAACATGCCCGCCGCACCGGCGCCGATGACGATGGCATCAAGGGAACGGGGGCCGGGCATCGACTGCGCCCCTAGCGCGTCATGCCGTGGCTGGCGACCCGTGAACTAGGCGGCCGCGGTGCTCCAGCCGAGGCGGGGGATGGCGATCGAGCGTTTGCCGGCGAGGTCGATCCGGCTGACGATCAGCTCGCGGCTTTCGATATATTGGAGGAGGCGGCGAGCGCGGCCGAGGCTGGCGGTGCCGTAGCTGGCGGCGATTGCTTCGTCCGATGGGCAGGGGGCGCCTTCGCGGGCAGCGCGGGCGACCAGCAGGAAGGGGCCGAGCATGTCGTCGGGGAGGGTTCGCGCAGCCTCGAGCGCAGGCGCCCAGCTGTCGTCTGCAACGTCGAAGATGCCGGCGCGGGCCATCGACAGGCGGCGAGTAAACTCGGCCAGGTCGAGCGGCGGTTTGGCGAGACCGGACATTCGGCAGCGGACGGTGAAATCCTGGAACAGGATCGAAGCCGAGCGGGCGCCGCTGTCGGGGTCGTCGACGATGGCTTGAAGAACGTCGGCGATGATGTCGGCGGTTTCCTCGTCGGACTTGGCAGGCAGCGGCTCGGCGCGGGCCGGCATGGCGGCGGCCATTGATTGGAGGAGCGCTTCCGAAGGCAAGGGAGAAGGCGGGCCCCGGACTAAATCGGGGATGACGGGAGCGGGGTCGTGCGCGCCTGGTGCGAACAGCAGGTCCTGGAGGTTTTCTGCCGGAGTATCGAGCGGCACCAGCTTGGGGCTCATCGAGCGAGCCTTGGTCTCGACTTCGCCGATCGCCACCGCGATTGGACGTCTTGAAATGGCCGGGCCCAGGGCCAAGAAGGTGCCGCGCGGCAGGTCGCGGATCGCTTCGGCCTGGCGGCGTTCCATGCCGAGCAGGTCGGCGGCGCGGGCCATGTCGATGTCGAGGAAGGTTCGGCCCATCAGGAAATTGCTCGCCTCGGCCGCGACATTCTTGGCCAGCTTGGCGAGGCGCTGCGTGGCGATCACCCCGGCGAGGCCGCGCTTCCTTCCGCGGCACATCAGGTTGGTCATGGCGGTGAGCGAGGCGCGGCGCACCTCCTCGGCGACTTCGCCGCCGCCGGCGGGCGCGAACAGCTGCGCCTCGTCGACCACCACCAGCGCCGGATACCAATGGTCGCGCGGCGCATCGAACAGCCCGCCGAGGAACGCGGCGGCGCAGCGCATCTGCCCTTCCGCTTCAAGGCCCTCCAGGCTCAGCACGACCGAGGCGCGATGCTCGCGGATCCGGCTCGCCAGCCGGGCAATGTCGCGCTCGCTATGGTCGGCGGCCTCGACCGGGACATGGCCGTAGCGCTCGGCCAAGGTGACGAAATCGCCCTCGGGATCGATCACCACCTGCTGGACCTCGCCCGCGCTCTTCTCGAGCAGGCGGCGGAGCAGGTGCGACTTGCCGCTGCCCGAATTCCCCTGCACCAGCAAGCGGGTCGCAAGCAGCTCTTCCAGGTCGATCGAGATGGGATCGCCCTTCCCGTCGACGCCCATGTCCACGCGCACCGTCACGCTTTCGTCCATGGCAGGCGAAGGACTCGCCGCGCAAGCTTGCATGAATGCCGGGGGGCATGGATAGGATGGGCTGTGACCAGCGTGCATCAGCTTCTCCACGACCG
>DASTDT010000222.1:0-2373 GCA_035710225.1 Sphingomicrobium sp. | reverse complement strand
GCAAAAAGTAAGGGCGCCCGGTTAGGGGCGCCCCAAATTTGCTCAAAGTTGCGACCGTTCGCCGCAGAGGCGGCCCCACGGCTGTTCCCCGGAGAGCCTAGGCTGCCTCTTTTGCCTTGTGATGGATCACCGCGGCCTTGTTCAGCACCTCGAGGATCTTGGCCAGCGCGGCCTTCTCGTCGGTCTGCTCCATGGCGCCAAGTTCGCGCGCAAGGCGCGACGAAGCCGCCTCGAAGATCTGCCGTTCCGAGTAGCTCTGCTCCGGCGCATCGTCCGGACGGAACAGGTCGCGGACCACCTCGGCGATCGAAGTCAGGTCGCCCGAGTTGATCTTCGCTTCATATTCCTGCGCGCGGCGCGACCACATGGTGCGCTTGACCTTGGGCTTGCCCTTCAGCGTCTCGAGCGCGTCCTTCATCGTCTTGTCGCTCGACAGCTTGCGCATGCCGACCGAGTCCGCCTTGTTGACGGGGACCCGAAGAGTCATCTTTTCCTTTTCGAAACGGAGCACGTAGAGGTCCAGAGCGAGGCCGGCGATTTCAGTGCTCTGAAGCTCGACCACCCGGCCGACTCCATGCTTGGGGTACACCACGTAATCGCCAACATCGAAGCTCAATGCCTTCGCTGCCATCAAATCACCTTTCTCATGCGCGAGACGGGTCAACGAACTCTTCGACGCCGGATGCCCCCCAAAGCATTCGGCCGAGTTCCCCATCCTATCGGAAAAACCAACATTCAATCGGGCCATCGCAGGTCGCACCGGCCCTCACGCGTGATTCTATATCAGATTTGTGACTAAATCGCCAGTCCCAGCTGCTCGGGCCCTTCCTCTGCACCCGCCAGCGAATGAAGGCTCAGCCCGAGCAGCCGAACGCCCTTGCTCACCGGCAGCAGCCTGGCCAGCAGTTCCGCCCCGGCAGCGGCGAAGGCGGCCTCGCCCGCGATCGGGCGGGTGAAGCTGCGGGAACGGGTGATTAGGGTGAAATCCGCGTATTTGACCTTGAGCGTCACCGTCCTGCCGGTCACGCCGGCGCGGTCGACGCGCGCCCACGCCAGCCCGGCGACTCGCTCCAGTTCGCGCTGCAGGTCGGCGGCGGCGCTGAGGTCGGAATCGAAGGTGCGCTCGGCGCTGACCGACTTGACCGCCCGGTCGCTGCGCACGTCGCGTTCATCGATGCCGCGCGCGATGCGGTAATACCAGCGCCCGGCCGAGCCGAAATGCGCCTCGAGTTCGGCCAGGGTCCAGGCGGCGAGGTCGGCGCCGGTGACGATTCCGAGCCGCTCCATCTTCGCCGCCGTCTTTGGGCCGACCCCGTGGAACCGGCCGACGGCAAGCGTGGCGACGAACTCCGCGCCGCGGCCGGGCGGGATGACGCACAGCCCGTCGGGTTTGTTGTGGTCGCTCGCCAGCTTGGCGATGAACTTGCAATAGCTCACTCCCGCGCTGGCGGTGAGTCCGGTCTCGGCGCGGATCCGCGCACGAATCTCTTCGGCGATGGCCCGCGCGCTGCCCAGCCCGCGGCGATCCTCGCTGACGTCGAGATAGGCTTCGTCGAGGCTCAGTGGCTCGATGAGGTCGGTGTAGTCGGCGAAGATCCCGCGGACCTGCTGGCTGACCGCGCGATAGACATCGAAGCGCGGCTTGACGAACAACAGGTCGGGGCACCGCCGCCGCGCGGTCACCGAGGGCATAGCCGAGCGCACCCCGAATGCCCGCGCCTCATAGCTCGCCGCGGCCACCACTCCGCGATGTCCCCCGCCGACCGCCACCGGCTTTCCGCGCAATGCCGGGTCGTCGCGCTGCTCGACCGACGCGTAGAAGGCGTCCATATCGACGTGGATGATCTTGCGGGGGCTGCTTTCGGTCACCTCGGCGACGCCTAGCTTGTGAGCGCGCGCGAGTCATGCTTAAGGCGCGGCCATGAATATCCATGAATATCAGGCCAAGGAATTGCTCGCCAAGTTCGGCGTCCCGGTTCCCGCCGGTCACGCCGCCATGAGCGTAGAGGAGGCGGTCGCCGCCGCCCAGAAGCTGCCCGGGCCGCTGTGGGTGGTGAAGTCGCAGATCCACGCCGGCGGTCGCGGCAAGGGCAAATTCACCGAGCTCGGTCCCGACGCCAAGGGCGGGGTGCGCCTGGCCCATTCGATCGACGAGGTTCGCGCGCATAGCGAGGAAATGCTCGGCAATACGCTGGTGACGGTGCAGACCGGTCCGGCCGGCAAGCAGGTCCAGCGTCTGTACATCACCGACGGCGTCGACATCGACAAGGAATTCTACCTCGCACTTCTGGTCGACCGCGAGAGCGGCCGCATCGCCATCGTCGCTTCGACCGAGGGCGGAATGAACATCGAGGATGTCGCCCACGACAGTCC
>DASTDT010000221.1:0-2600 GCA_035710225.1 Sphingomicrobium sp. | reverse complement strand
GCTTGGTATCGCCGATCCCCTCGATTAGCGACAGCCCACTGAGGTTGGCCGGCCTCGCCGCGGCCACCGCGCGCAAGGTCGAATCGTGGAAGATCACATATGGCGGCACGCCCTGCGCCTTGGCGCGCTCGCGCCGCCAGTTGCGGAGCGCCTCGAACAACGGATCGTGCGGAAGGTCGGCGCCCCCGCCCCGGCGGTCTCGGCGGCGTGGCGGCGGAGGCACGGCAATCACCACCGACTCCTCGCCCTTGAGGATCGGCTTGGCGCTCGGTCCGAAGCTCAAGCCCCCATAATCGTCGCTGCGCAGCGCGTCGCGCGCCATCAGCGACCGGGCGACCGGCCGCACCAGCGCGAGCTCCTCGGCGTTCATGATCCCGAACACGCTCGACTTGTGATGGCCGAACTGTCGCACCTTTTCATTGTCGTCGCCGCCCAGCACCGCGGCGAGGTGGGCGACGCCGAACCGCATTTCGGTGCGGAACGCCGCCGACAGCAATTTGCGCGCCACTTCGGTGACGTCGATGGTCTTGGGCGGCTCCAGGCAATTGTCGCAATTGCCGCACGCCTCGGGCGGGTCCTCGCCGAAATGGCGGAGCAGGATCGCGCGGCGACAGGTCGCCGCCTCGACGAACGCCGCCAGCGCGTTCAGCCGCTCGCGCTCCTGCGACCGCCTTGCCGGCTCGATCTCGGTCTCGATCCGCCGGCGGGCGCGCGCGAAATCGTCGGCGCCCCAGAACAGCCACGCCTCGGCCGGGTCGCCGTCGCGTCCCGCCCGGCCGGTCTCCTGGTAAAAAGCCTCGATCGACTTGGGGATTCCGGCGTGGGCGACGAATCGAACGTCGGGCTTGTCGATGCCCATCCCGAACGCGACGGTGGCGGCCACCACCATCTCCTCGGAGCGGACGAAGGCATCCTGGTTGCGCCGCCGAACGGGCGCCTCGAGCCCGGCGTGATAGGGCAGCACGGCGCGGGCGCCGCCGAGCTGTTCGGCCAGCTTCTCGGTGGCCGCCCGGCTGGTGGCATAGATGATCCCAGGCCCCGGCTGGTCGGCGAGCAGCGTCTTCAATTGCCGCGTGGCGCCGTCGCGGGGGCGGACGTGGTAGCGGATGTTGGGCCGATCGAAGCCGGCGACGATCAACCCGTCCGCGGGGATTCCGAGCTGCGCCAGGACGTCGGCGCGGGTGCGCTTGTCGGCGGTCGCGGTCAGCGCCAGGCGCGGAACCTGCGAAAAGCGGTCGAGCAGCGGCCGGAGCAGCCGATAGTCGGGGCGGAAGTCGTGGCCCCATTCGCTGACGCAATGCGCCTCGTCGATGGCGAACAGAGCGATGTCGATGTCGGCAAGAAGCGCGGCGAAGCCGGCGGTGGTTGCCCGTTCTGGCGCGACATAGAGCAGGTCGAGCGCGCCGCTTCGAAGCGCCGCGCGGATCGCCGCCGGATCGTCGCTGACGCTGGTCAGCGCGGCCGCGCGGATCCCGAAGCCTTCCGCCGAGCGCACCTGGTCGTGCATCAGCGCGATCAGCGGCGAGACGACGATCCCGGTACCCGGCCGGGCCAAGGCGGCGAGCTGGTAGCACAGGGATTTTCCCGCCCCGGTCGGCATGACCGCAAGCGTGTGCGCGCCCGCCACCGTGCGCTTGACCACGTCCTCCTGCACGCCGCGGAAGCGCGAGAAGCCGAAGCGTTCGTGGAGGAGTGAGGGAAGGTCGGACAAGCCCGCCGATCCTTGGCCAAAGCCGGCCCGCCGCACAAGGCACCGTCTCGCTTACTTGGCGCTGTGCTCCAGCTCCTGCTCGGCGGCCTGGCGAACCCAAAGGTCCGCATAGAGGCCGTTGCGGGCGAGCAGTTCGCCATGCGTGCCCCGCTCGACGATCCGGCCGCCGTCGAGGACGACGATCTGGTCGACGTTGGCGATGGTCGACAAGCGATGGGCGATGATGATCGACGTTCGTCCGCGGGCGGCTGCGGCGAGGGTTCCCTGGATGGCCTCCTCGGTTCGGCTGTCGAGCGCGCTGGTGGCCTCGTCGAGGATCAGGATTGGCGGGTTCTTGACCAGGGTGCGGGCGATGGCGACGCGCTGCTTCTCGCCGCCCGACAGCTTCAGCCCGCGTTCTCCGACCATCGATTCGTAGCCGTTTGGAAGGCTCGCGATGAAACGGTCGATCGCCGCACCCGCCGCGGCTTGCTCGATCTCGGCCTGCGAGGCCCCGTCGCGGCCGTAGCCGATATTGTATCCAATCGTGTCGTTGAACAGCACCGTATCCTGCGGGACGATTCCGATCGCGGCGCGAAGTGACGCCTGGGTGACCTCGGATATGTCCTGCCCGTCGATGGTGATCCGGCCTGCCGTGGGGTCGTAGAAGCGGTAGAGCAGCCGGGCGAGCGTCGACTTGCCCGCCCCCGACGGCCCCACCACGGCCACCGTCTTCCCCGGCGGGATCTCGAAGCTCACGTCGTGCAGGATGGGCCGCGCGGGATCGTAGGCGAACGAGACGCGGTCGAAGCGCACGGCGCCGTGGGGCACGTCCAGCGGCTGCGCGTCGGGCGCGTCGTCCACCTCGCGGTCGCGCTCGAGCAACAGGAACATCTTGTCCAGGTCGGTG
>DASTDT010000220.1:0-4983 GCA_035710225.1 Sphingomicrobium sp. | reverse complement strand
GACCAGCGGGTCATGCGCTCGATGAAGTCGAGCTTCTGGCCGAACTTGGGGTTGAGCGCTCGGTCGGGCACGTCGCCTCCGGCGGGCACATAGACATTCTCCACCCGGATCCCGCAATCGAGCCGGGCGCCGATGTGGCGGGCCTCGCCATTGTCCTGCCAGTCGTGGCGGCCTTCGTCGTGAAGCGGCAGCCTGGAAAGGATCGCCACGCCATGGTGCATGCGCTGGCCGTTGAGCTTGCAATGGACGTAGCCACGGCCGTGGAACAGGGCGGCGGGGAAGACGGTGTTCTCGGCCTTGGTCTCCTGCAGGCACAGGATGTCGGGCTGCTCGTCGTCCAGGAACTGCTCGACGCTTGGCGCGCGCGCGCGCACCGAATTGACGTTCCAGCTGGCGATCTTCAACCTTGTCACAACCGTGCTCTAGACCGAACCGCGCCGCAAAGGCGAGTGAAGGGGAATCAGAAAAAAGGCCCTCGCTCCGGGGGCATTGGAGCGAGGGCCGACCAAGCGTAGGTCACGCAAGGTGATCGCCGCTGCCAGGGTAACAGGGGGAAACCCCAGGCAAAGTGCGACGATCGTTTTCGACCTAGCCGATTCACCCTGACCCCGCGATGAACGGTTGCCGATTGCTACCGAAATTCCGGGTCCGGGACAGCCGCCGGGCTAGCGCTTGGCCGGCTCGCGGAAGGTGAACGCGCTTTCGGGGACGGCGACATTGTAGCGTTGATTGGTCAGCGTCACCTTGGTCCTCTTGTTCTGCGCATCGATCGCGGTCCAGCCCTGGAGAAGCAGCCCGCCGGGCGCGGCCGGCGAGCGGATGAAGCCGAGGATGAGGGTCCCGAACTCCGGCCGGCGGGCGTCGCGGGCGCGGACAATCAGCACACGCTGGTCGTCATTGCGCACGACCTTGGCGATCCGCTCGAGATCGGGATTGCCGGACAGCAGCACCGACAGCGGCGACTTGGCTATCGCCCATTGCGACTTCTGGCCGACCTCATAGTCGACGAACGACAGGGTCTTGCCGTTGCCGACCAGAAGCATGTTGGCGCCGCGGCCATATTCGAAGCGGATCCTCCCCGGGCGCTTCAGGGACAGGGTGCCGGACAATTGCCGGTTCTTCGAATCCGTCTGCACGAAGTTGGCAGTCATGGACTGCGCCGCGGTGAGGTGCGCCTCGACCTTCGCGAGGTCGCCGTTCGCCGCCGCCGCGGGGGCCGCCAGCAGCGCGATTGCGGCAACGGGCGCGGACAGGCGAGCGGCTAGGTTGAGGAAAGCCATCGTTCAAATCTCCTGGAAAATACTTGGTGCCGAAGTGGCGCTCCGCCATTGAATGCGCCCTGAACCTCGCGGTTCCGCGATGTTCAGCCTTGCCGTCAGATCGGGTGGCCGTCGGTGTCGATCAGCACTTCGCGGCGGCCGACGTGGTCGGGGGCGCCGACCAGGCCGTCCTTCTCCATCCGCTCGATCAGCCGGGCGGCGCTGTTGTAGCCGATTCGAAGCTGACGCTGGATGTAGCTGGTCGAGGCCTTCTGGCTTTCGGCGACGGTCTGGACCGCCTTGCGGTAGAGCTGGGTCTCGGGGTCGTCCTCCCCCGTCGGCGAACCCTCGAGCAGATAGCCGCCGTCCTCGGGCTCCTCGGTCACCGCCTGGTTGTAGTCCGGCACGCCCTGCCCGCGCCAATGCTCGGCCACGAGGCGGACCTCCTCGTCGCTGACGAAGGGCCCGTGGACCCGGACGATCTGCTTGCCGCCGGGCATGTACAGCATGTCGCCCTTGCCGAGCAGTTGCTCCGCGCCCTGCTCGCCGAGGATCGTGCGCGAATCGATCTTGCTGGTCACCTGGAAGCTGATCCGGGTCGGCAGATTGGCCTTGATCACGCCGGTGATGACGTCGACCGACGGGCGCTGGGTGGCCATGATCAGGTGAATGCCGGCGGCCCGCGCCTTCTGCGCCAGCCGCTGAATGAGGAACTCGACCTCCTTGCCGGCGGTCATCATCAGGTCGGCCAGCTCGTCGACGATCACGACGATCTGCGGAAGCACCTCATATTCCAGCTCCTCGGTCTCGTAGACTGGCTGGCCGGTGTCGCCGTCATAGCCGGTCTGCACCCGGCGGCCGAGCTTGGCGCCCTTGGCGCGCGCATCGCGCACCTTCTGGTTGAAGCTGGAGAGCTGGCGAACGCCGAGGCTGGCCATCATCCGATAGCGCTCCTCCATCTGCTCGACGGTCCACTTGAGCGCCCGGATCGCCTTGCCCGGCTCGGTCACCACCGGCGACAGCAAATGGGGAATGTCGTCGTAGACGCTCAATTCGAGCATCTTGGGATCGATCATGATCATGCGGCACTCGTCCGGCCCCATGCGGTAGAGCAGCGACAGGATCATGCAGTTGAGGCCGACCGACTTGCCCGACCCGGTCGTGCCCGCCACCAGCAAATGCGGCATCGGCGCCAGATCGGCGATGACCGGGTCGCCGGCAATGTTCTTGCCGAGGATCAGCGGCAGGCTCATCGCCTGGTCCGCATAGGCCTGGCTGCCGATCAGCTCGCTAAGCGCGACCATCTCGCGCTTGGGGTTGGGGAGCTCGATCCCGATCACGCTGCGTCCGGGGATGGTCGCCACCCGCGCGCTGAGCGCGCTCATGTTGCGGGCGATGTCGTCGGCCAGCTGGATGACCCGGCTGGCCTTGATCCCGCTCGCCGGTTCCAGCTCGTACATGGTGACGACCGGGCCGGGCCGGACCTCGACGATGTCGCCGCGGACGTGGAAATCCTCGAGCACGCTTTCGAGCAGGCGGGCGTTGCGCTCGAGCCCGGCGCGGTCGACCGGCTTGCGCTCGCCCGGCGGCGGCGGGCTTAGCAACTCCAGCGCTGGAAGCACGTAATTGTCGCCCAGCGCCAGGCTGGCCTGGCCGGCAGAGACCGCCTTGCCCTTGCGCGGCGCGGCCTTGGCGGCGGGCGCAATCGCTTTGCTCGGCTCGGTGACGGCAACCGCCGGGCGCGACCGCGGTGGCGCGATCGGGTCGCGCTCGCCGCGCTCCTCGACGGTCCGGCGCGGCGGCCGGACCGGGGCGTTCGGGTCGCGCCGGAACAGCGTCCCAAGCCACGCCTTCTCCTCCTCGCGCAGGCCCAATGCGAGGAAGGCGACGATCAGTCCGCCAAGAAACAAGGTCGCGATCAGCGCTAGCCGGAGCGGGCCCTCGACGGCCGGATTGCCGATCAGTTCGATGGCGCTTTGGGTCGCCTTGGCGCCGCCGAGGCCGAGCGCCCCGCCCCAGCCGGCCGGAAGGCCCGAGACCGAGCTTCCCGACAGCATGCCCAGCGACACACCGACCAGAAGCATGGCGGCGAGGGCGATCAGCAGCGCCCGGCCGATCCGCCCGGCCGGGCTTGCACGCATCAGCCGAAGGCCGGCGATGGCGATGACCGGCAGCAGGATGACCGCCGCCGGGCCGAACAGCATCAGCAACAGGTCGCTCGAAAAAGCGCCAAAGCTGCCGACCCAATTGACCGGCGGGCCACCGGCCGCCGTCGAGAAGCTGGGGTCGACCGCGTCGTGCGTCGCCAGCGACAATCCCAGGGCAATGCTGGCCGCGACCAGCACCGTGCCGCCGGCGCGCATCGCCAGCAGCCGCAGCGAGGCGCGCAGCTTGTCGCGCCAGTCGGGTCCCAGGTCGCGCTTTCGCGCCCGCTCGGCGGCGGTCGCCATCTGTCTCTTCCCCCGGTCAAAATCGGTTCGTCCATCATGCGCCCCGCCGGACTCGGCGGTCAAGGACAGGCGTCATCGCCATCGCGCCGGCGGCCAAGCGGCCCGCCGACTGTTGCCGGATTGCGTCGCTCCGCTCGCATTGACGGGGCGAGGAGGCTAGGGACCGCTTCATGACGAACACGGACGTCATCATTCTGGGCGGCGGGCTGGTCGGGCTGGCGCTCGCCGCCGCGCTGGACTCGGCGGGCCTCAAGTCGATCGTGGTCGACCCGGTCGATCCCGAGCGCTGGAACGACAGCAAGTTCGACGGCCGCACCAGCGCCGTCTCCTCCTCCTCGCGGCGGATGTTCGACGCCATCGGCGTCACCGCCCATTTGCCCGAGCTGGGCTGCCCGATCCGCACCATCCGGGTCGCCGACGGCCTCGCCCCGGGCGGGCTGGCATTCGAGCCGCCGGAGGGCGACGATGAGCCGCTGGGCTGGATGCATGAGAACCGCCATTTGCGCGCCGCACTCAAGGCCCGCGCCGAGGCGGGCGCCAATATCCGCCTGCGCTGGACGTCGTCGGCGGCGTCGGTCGACCGCGGCGAACATGGGGTGAAGGTCCGCCTCGACGGCGGCGACGTCCTTGCCGCGCCGCTGCTGGTCGCCGCCGAGGGCCGCAACTCGCCGACCCGCGAGGCCGCCGGGATTCGCCTTGCCCGTTGGCGCTACGATCATACGGCGATCGTCGCCACGCTCGGCCATGAGCGCCCGCACGATCATGTCGCGTGGGAGATTTTCTATCCGTCCGGCCCGTTTGCACTGCTGCCGATGACCGACCATGACGGCGCGCCGCGTTCGGCGATCGTGTGGTCGGTGCGCAAGGACGATGCACCCGGCTTCCTTGCTCTTTCCGACGAGGAATTCGCGGCGGAAGCCGAGGCGGCGATGGGCGGGTTCCTCGGCCAGGTGCGGATGCTGACCGGCCGCTCGTCCTATCCGCTCGGCTTTCACCATGCGGCGCGGATCACCGACCGCCGGCTTGCGCTGGTGGGGGATTCCGCCCACGCCATCCACCCGATCGCCGGCCAGGGATTGAACCTCGGCTTTCGCGACGCCGCGGCGCTGGCCCAAGTGCTGGTCGAAGGCGCCCGCCTCGGGCTCGACCTCGGCGACCGCCAGCTGACCGACCGCTATCAACGCTGGCGCAGCCTCGACACGCTGATGGTGGCGGCGGCGACCGACGGCCTGACCCGCCTCTACGGCCTTCCCGGCAAGTTGCCGTCGCTGGTC
>DASTDT010000219.1:0-6323 GCA_035710225.1 Sphingomicrobium sp. | reverse complement strand
CGCCGTCGAGCTGGATCGCCATGGAATCGAGCCGGGCGAGATAGGCCTCGGCGTCGGCGGCATTCTTCACCTGGTGATCGGAATCGAGGAACCGCGGCGTGTCGAGATAGGCGCCGACATTCTGGATGATGACATAAGGCGTGTTGCGCCAGCTGCCGACGGCAACGTCGCCATAGGGGAGAGCAAAGCCCTCGAGCGAGGTGCGATAGGCGGACTTGATGACTTCGAAGCTGGTCCGGGTCGACTGGTCGAGCGCGGCGGTGTCGACGGCCTCGGCGCGGGCGAGGTCGGCGCGCAGGATGTCGGCGATGCGCTGCTGGCCCGCGGCGGAACGGTCCTTGAGGCGCGAGCGAAGCGCAAGCCGGCGCCCGCTGTCGATGCCGAGCGAGGTGGCCTGCTCGGGATCGGTCCACAACAGGTTCTCGGCGATCGAATCGAGCAGCGCCTTGGCCGCGGGCTGGCTGATGGCGCCGCCGGGACGAGCCAGGGTCGGCGCGCAGCCGCTGAAGATCGTCGCCGCGCCGAGCGCGCCCGTACCGGCGAGGAGCTCACGCCGGGTGTAGTTACGCATCACTGTCTCCCGATGGCGGGGGAATTTTTCGCGCTAAACCGACATTGAGGCAATTGCCCTCGACGGAAATGATCTCGACCCGGTCGCCCGCCGCCGCCGGCCCGCCGCGCGCGGTCCATTCGCTGTCGCCGAGGCGGACCCGGCCGCCATGCTCGTCGATCGGGTCGACAGCGATCGCGGTGCGCCCGACCAGCCGCCGGGCAGGGTCGTTGAGCGAGACCTGCTGGTCGGCATTGCCGGGCTCCGCATACCAGCGCTTGCCGATCATCAGCGCGAGGCCGGTGTAGATGACGAACAAAGCGAGTTGCGGCGCGAGGCCGAGGTCGAACAGCAAGGTGAACAGGCCGGTGGCGATTGCCGCGACCCCGAGGAAGACGAGGAAGAAGCCAGGGGCGACGACTTCGGCGATGAGCAGGAGCAGCCCGCCGATCGCCCACAGCCAGCCTTCGTGGAGGCCGAACATCTAGCTGTCCCTGGTCTTGGGGCCGGTGGCGGTGATCGACGGCTTGGCGGCGCTTTCCCCAAACACGTCGCGGGCCAGCTCGCCGATCCCGCCCAACGTGCCGATCAGTTGGGTTGCCTCGACCGGGAACAGGATCGTCTTGGCATTTGGCGAGGTGGCGAACTTGCCCAAAGCCTCGACATATTTCTGGGCGATGAAATAGTTGATCGCCTGGGTGTTGCCACTTTCGATGGCGTCGCTGACGGACTTGGTGGCCGACGCCTCTGCCTCAGCCGAGCGCTCGCGCGCCTCGGCCTCGCGGAAGGCGGCTTCCTTCATGCCCTCGGCGGAAAGGATCCTGGACTGCTTCTCGCCCTCGGCCTCGAGGATTGCGGCGGCGCGGAGCCCTTCCGCCTCAAGGATGTTAGCGCGCTTTTCGCGCTCGGCCTTCATCTGCCGGGTCATGGCGTTGACGATGTCCGCCGGCGGCCGGATGTCCTTCAGCTCGACGCGGGTAATCTTGACGCCCCAGGCCTCGGTCGCGTGATCGACCACGGCGAGCAGCCGGGCGTTGATCTCGTCGCGCTTGGAGAGGGTTTCGTCGAGGTCCATCGAGCCCATGACGGTGCGCAGATTGGTGGTCGAAAGGGCCATGATGGCGGAGTAAAGGTCGCTGACCTCATAAGCCGCCTTGGCCGCGTCGAGCACCTGGAAGAACACCACGCCGTCGACCGCGACCATGGCATTGTCCTTGGTGATGATCTCCTGGCCCGGAATATCGACGACCTGCTCCATGACATTGATCTTGCGGCCGACACGGTGGACGAAGGGGGTGACGAGGTTGAGCCCGGGCTCGGCGACGCGGACGAACTTGCCGAACCGCTCGATGGTATAGCGGTGGCCCTGGTGGACGATCTTGACGCTCATCATGACGATGATCAGGGCCAGGACTGCGAGCACGATGAGAAAGGTTGTCATGGCTTTATCCCCGATGGTCGGGGCATGATGCAAAACGCGTGGCGCGCGGGGAAGGAAAATCGGACATGAGCCTCAATCTTTTCGGTCGGCCGGCACTGTTGTTCCTTCCCGCCAGCCGCCCCGGCGCGATCGCCAGGGCACGATCGAGCAACGCCGACGTGGTGGTGCTCGATCTTCAGGACGCGGTGAAAGAGGAGGACAAGGTAACAGCGCGCGAAGCGGCGATCGAGGCGCTTGCGGAGGACTGGCCGATGCCGGTGCTGGTCCGGATCAACGGCGTCGGATCGCGCCATCACGGCGCTGACCTCGCCGCCGTTCTCCACGGCACGGCCAGGCATGTGATCGTGCCGTCGATCCGCACCGCCGAGGAAGTGCACGGAGTGGCGCGGATCGTCGGCCAGCAAGTGATCGCCATGGTCGAGACCGCTGCGGCGGTGATGAACGCCGGAGCAATCGCGCGCGAGGCCGCCGGGCTGATCGTCGGTACCAACGATCTGGCGGCCGATTTGAGGCTGCCCGCGGACGCCGGCCGGGGACCGCTGACGACCGCGCTCCAGACCGTGGTGCTGGCGGCAAGGGCGGCCGGGAAAGTGGTGTTCGACGGGGTCTTCAACCGGCTCGACGACCCCGAAGGTCTGGCGGCCGAGGCGCGCGAGGGGCGGCAGATGGGCTTCGACGGCAAGAGCCTGATCCATCCCGACCAGATCGCGCCCACCCACCTTGCTTTTGCGCCGGAGCCCGACGAGGTTGCCCGCGCCGAGCGGCTGGTCGCGGCGGCGACCGGTGGAGCGGAACGATTCGAAGGACAGATGATCGAGGCGATGCACGTCGAGGCGGCGCGGCGACTGCTGGACCGGCGATAAGGCTCGCCCTTCTCGCGCTGGCGCTTCTGGCCGGCGCGTGCGCGACCATTGTGCCGCCGTCGCGTTCGATCGAGCCGATCGGCGAAGCGGAAATGCGCGCGACGATCGCCGTGCTGTCGAGCGATTCCTTCGAAGGACGAATGCCGGGCACCGCAGGCGAGCGCCGGACACTCGATTTCCTAGTGGCGCAATTGACTCAGAAAGGCGCGGTCGGAGGAATGCCGGGCCGCAGTTTCCTGATGCCGTTCGCAATCCCCGCCCAGGCAAGACCGGTCCCGCCTGAGGCGCCCGGAATGCCCACCGGGCAGGTGCAGTTCATGAAGGCCGTCAACGCCACCGGAGCGGTGGTCAGCCACAATGTCGTCGGCAAGGTCGCCGGGCGCAGGCCCGACGGCAAGGCGGTACTGCTGATGGCGCACTGGGACCATCTCGGCCTGTGCCGTCCGCCCGGAGCGGCGGACCGCATCTGCAACGGCGCGGTCGACAACGCCAGCGGCACGGCGGCGGTGCTGGCGCTGGTTGCCCGGGTCAAGGCGATGAAGCTCGACCGCGACGTGTGGTTCGTGTTCACCGGCGCCGAGGAATGGGGGCTGCTGGGCGCCAAGGCGTTCGCGAGAAAGCCGCCGCTGCCGCTCGCCAGCATCGTCGCCGGCTTCAACCTCGACACCATCGCCGTTGCGCCGGCGGGAATGCCGGTGGCGATCGTTGCCGAGACGAATTCCCCGCTGGTCCCGCTGGTCCGGGCCGCGGCCGCGGCGGTCGGGCGGAGCTGGGACGGAGACCAGGAGGCGGCCGCCTTCATCGAGCGCCAGGACGGCTGGCCGCTGACCCAAATGAACGTGCCGATGGCGATGGCCGGCGGAAGCTTCAGCGACATGAAGCGGCTTCGCGCCTTCCTTGGCGGCGCCTATCATGGGCCGGAGGACGAACTGACCGCTGCGACCGACCTTGGCGGCGCGGTCGAGGATTCCAACCTGCATGTCGAACTGGTCCGGCGGGCGGCGTCGCGCGGCTTCCGCCCAAAGCGACGCTGACCGCGCCCCGGCTTGGCGAATCGCGCGAACACATGGCATGGGCCGATATGGCCCACCCGAATCATGACGACATCCCGCTCGGACTGACGTTCGACGACGTGCTTCTGCGCCCACGCGAGTCGAGCGTGCTCCCGAGCCAGGCGGACACGCGCAGCTTCCTCACCATGGCGATCCCGCTGAACATCCCGATCCTTTCGTCGGCGATGGACACCGTGACCGAGGCCGACATGGCGATCGCCATGGCCCATCTGGGCGGCATCGGCGTGCTCCACCGCAACTTCGAGATCGACGCGCAATGCGCCGCCGTGCGCGCGGTCAAGAGGTTCGAAAGCGGGATGGTGGTCAACCCCATTACCATGCGTCCGGACCAGAGCCTGGCCGAGGCGCTCGAGCTGATGAGCGTTCACAAAATCAGCGGAATTCCGGTGGTCGAGGCCAATGGCAAGCTGGCCGGGATCCTCACCAACCGCGACGTGCGCTTCGCCGAAAATCCCGAGCAGCCGGTCAGCGAGCTGATGACCCACGACAATCTGGCGACGGTGCCGCAGGGCACCAGCCAGGAGGACGCGCGGCGGATCCTTCACCAGCGGCGGATCGAGAAATTGCTGGTGGTCGACGACGGCGGGCATTGCGTGGGACTGATCACGGTCAAGGACATCGAGAAGTCGGTCGCCAGCCCGCTCGCCACCAAGGACGGCGAGGGTCGGCTTCGGGTCGCGGCGGCGACGACCGTCGGCGACATGGGCTTCGAGCGCAGCCAAGCATTGATCGAGGCGGGGGTCGATTGCGTGGTGATCGACACCGCCCACGGCCATAATCGCGACGTGGCGGCGGCCGTCAAACGGGTCAAGGCGCTGTCCAACGCCGTGCAGGTGGTGGCCGGCAATGTCGCCACGGCGGACGCCGCGAAAGCGCTGGCCGATGCCGGTGCGGATGCGATCAAGGTCGGCATCGGGCCGGGCTCGATCTGCACGACACGGATCGTGGCCGGGGTCGGGGTGCCGCAGCTGACGGCCGTCATCGACGCCGCCGCAGCCGCCGCCAAGGCCGGAGTACCGGTCATCGCCGACGGCGGCATCCGCGCCTCCGGCGACATCGCCAAGGCGCTGGCGGCGGGCGCATCGTGCGTGATGGTGGGATCGCTGCTGGCCGGAACCGAGGAAGCGCCCGGCGAGACGTTCCTCTATCAGGGCCGGACCTACAAATCCTATCGCGGCATGGGCAGCGTCGGCGCCATGGCGCGCGGCTCCGCGGACCGGTATTTCCAGCAGGACATCAAGGACCAGCTGAAGCTGGTGCCGGAAGGGATCGAGGGGCAGGTGCCGTACAAGGGGCCGGTGCGCGACATCGTCCATCAGCTGGTCGGCGGGGTGAAGGCGGCGATGGGCTATACCGGCAGCGCGACCATCCCGGAGCTCCAGCAGCGCGCGCAGTTCGTGCGGATCACCAATGCGGGCCTTAGCGAAAGCCATGTCCACGACGTGGCGATCACCCGCGAGGCGCCCAATTACCCGACGCGCTAGGCGATGACGCCCGCCGCACGGGTCCAGGCCGCGATCGACATCCTCGACCAGGTGGTTGCCGCCGCGCGCGATGACGGTCCGCCGGCCGATGCCATCGTCAGCGCCTATTTCAAGACTCGCCGCTACGCCGGATCGAAGGATCGCCGGGCCGTGCGCGAGCTGGTGTTCGCGGCGATCCGGGCCGTTGCGGAGCGTCCGGCCAGCGGCCGAGCGGCGATGATCGCGCTGGCCGACACGGATGCGGAACTAGCTTCGCTGTTCGACGGGTCGGCCCATGCGCCGGCGGCGATCGAGCCGGGTGAGGAGCGGGCGGCCCCCGGGCTGGTGCCGCGCTGGCTCGAGACGGAATTGTCGCCCCTGGTCGGCGCCGGTGAATGGCCGCAACTGCTCGAGCGGGCGCCGCTCGACCTCAGGGCCAATGTCGCGCGGATCGACCGCGAGACGGCGCTGGCAAGGTTCGACGGGGCTGAGCCGACCCCGCTCAGCCCGTGGGGAATCCGGCTGCCCGCCGACCAGCGGGTCGACCAGCACCCGGCCTATCTGGCGGGTGAGGTCGAGGTCCAGGACGAGGGCAGCCAGCTGATCGCTTCTGCCTGCCGACCCGCCGACGGAATGCGAATCCTCGACCTGTGCGCCGGTGCCGGCGGCAAGGCGCTGGCGCTGGCCGCGGCCGCCAAGGGCGCGCACATCCTCGCCACCGACACCAACCGCGCCCGCCTAGCGCGGCTTGGCCCCCGTGCCGAACGCGCCGGAGCGCGGATCGAGAGCAGACTGATCGACGGCGGCCGCGAGGCGGAGCAACTCGCCAAGTTCGCAGGCAGCTTCGACGTCGTGCTGGTCGATGCGCCGTGCAGCGGCTCGGGCACCTGGCGGCGCAATCCGGAAGGGCGCTGGCGGCTGAGCTCCGAGCGG
>DASTDT010000218.1:0-10681 GCA_035710225.1 Sphingomicrobium sp. | reverse complement strand
CGGGCAAGGTCGATGGTGCCTTCGGCATAGCCCGGGCCGATCGCCAATTTGTCCATGTAGACGTCGGGCGCATTCAAGAGCCCGCCGGCCTCGGCGATGGCCAGCACGGCGAGCGCGTTGGGGCCGGACTTGGCGGTGATCGTGGTGCCCTCGAGCGGGTCGAGGGCGATGTCGATCCTGGGGCCGCTGCCTTGGGCGCTGCCCACCTTCTCGCCGATGTACAGCATGGGCGCCTCGTCGCGCTCGCCCTCGCCGATGACGACGGTGCCGTCGATGGGCAGTTCGTTGAGGGCTGCGCGCATGGCCTCGACCGCGGCGGCGTCGGCCGCGTCATTGTCGCCGCGCCCCGTCAGCGCCGACGCGGCGATCGCCGCGGCTTCGGTGACCCGGACCATTTCGAGGACAAGGACCCGGTCGAGGATCGAGGAGGCGGCGACCATGGATGAACTCCGGCGGGGGTGGGTGCGCCGCCGATAGGGCGGGGCGCCCGGCTTGTCGAGGCGGAGCCGGACGGCGGGTGCGGCGTTGATGCCGTGATGATGCGCTGCCTTGCGGTCCTGTTGCCGATCCTGCTCGCCGCCTGCGGCGACGACGGCGTGGTCGCCGACAATGTCGGCGACATCCCGCCGATCGAGTTGACCGAGTCGCCAACCGCGGACTGGTCGGCGCTCGAGCCCGCGATCGGGCGCACTCCGGCGCACAGCGGAATGCTGACCAAGGGCCCGATCGTGACCGACCTGCATGCCCTGCTCGGCGCCGATGCCATCGATTATCGCAACCGGCTAGAGCGCAATGGCGGGCCGCTGACCCGCGTCGGCCGGCTGCTGGTGACAGCTTCGCCAGACGGAGAGCGGGCGAGCTATCTGATCGTCGATCCCGACCAGCTCGCGCTCGAGGCCGGCTACAAGAAGAACGGGCAATGGGTCGTCCAGCGGACGGCTTCGTCGGACATCGCCCGGCCGCCGGCCATCGAGGCTATGCTTTCGCGCTAGGGCTCCTCTTCGACCTGGTGGTCGAGGATTGCGCCCCGAATCCGCACCGAGCCGCTGGCGATCCGGGTTTCATGGAGAAAGATGGCAAAGCCGGTGCCGGTGGACAGCATTGCGGCGATGAACAGCACCGCGATCGCACCGCCCAACGAGACCGAGGTGAGGAACGCCGCGAACAGCAGGATCACCACGGCCGAGATCAGCAGCGCCGAAAGGACAGTGGCGAAGATCGCCGCGTTGACGGTGCGGATCCGGCGGTCGAGCAGCCGCACCTCGGCGACATGGCGGTCGTGCTCCTTGCCGCGGGTCGCGAGGATCCGCTCCTCGACCCTGCGCGCGCGGTCGACGATCCGCGCCAACCGCCCGGCGCAGACGTTGAGGAAGGCGCCGAGGCCGGCGAGCAGGAACACCGGCGCGACTGCAAGCTGGATGATCTCGGCGAGCTGGGGCAGATCGCGGGCCGGGACGAGCAGCCCGGGAACCGCGCTCACACATCCTCCGAAGCGCGGGCGCAGCTGGCGACCTCGAGCAGCATCAGTCCGGTGGCGACGAAGCTTAAGGCGAGAATCCACGCGAAGCTGGCGACCAATGGCGCGGTCGCGCCGATCAGGGCGACGACCAGAGCGGCAATCTGAAGCCCGACCAGAAGCACCAGGGCAAGCAGCAAATCGGTGGCGGCGGAGATCACCGTCCAGCGCCGCACCCCGCCGCCGGTCAGCCGGCTGGTGAGCATCAGCAGCACGGCGCGCACCACCAGCCAGCCCATGACGACGGTGATCGCCGGAAGGAAGAAGCGGGTCGCGGGACCGGTCGCGAACAGCACGCCGGCAAGGACGGTCAGCGCGCCGGTCAGCATCGCCAGCTTGCGTGCCTCGTGGCGAAGCGAGCCGGCAAAAATCTCGAGCAGCCCGGCGGCGGCGAGCAGGCCGCCGATGACCATAGCGCCGCCACGACGTTCGAACATCGGCAGTAGCGCGGCGCCGGCGCTAAGCAGAAGGATGAGCCAGCCGGCGCCGGCGATCCACTTGGCGCGACTGGCGAGGTCGGACCGTTCGGATGGAAGGATGGTCATCGCGGCCTTCCTTAGCAGAGCGTGGCGGGCGGCGTCACCTCGACCGCTCAATCATAGAACAGCCAAACCGCGCCGATGAGGACGATTGCGGCAAAGGCCACACCATAAGCCGACAGCCGCAGGCCGCTTCGAGTCGGCGGTTGTATCTGATGCGCGGAAAGACGCGCGATGGCGCGGCACATGCGGCGTTCGGCACTGATGACCATGATGATGCCCAAGGCCATGAAAATCGTTGCGATCACGCGAGGCATCCACGGCGGCTCGATCCGCGCGAACAGGGCATGCAGACCAAGGCCGACGCCAATCGCTGCGAAGGCCGCAGACGTCCAACTGGCCATCGTCCGCTCGACCGCCATCAGGGTGCGGTCCTCGGCAAGGTCGGTGCGCTCCAAGGCGCTCCCGTTGGGGGTTTCATCGGAGCTCATGGGCCGTCGGAGGAACGGCGCAAGGGTCGAGCCTGTTCCGTTCAGCGGCCGTATTGCGGGAGGGAAAGGCCGCGGGCGATGGCCGCGGCGCGCAGCGCGAAGCCGAACAGGCCGCCGACCAAAGCGGCTAGCGGGGGCGGCGCGCCGAACAGGACGAGCACCACATGGAGGCCGGAAGCAAGCGCGGCTGCGGTCACGTAAAGCTCGGGTCGCATCAATATCGAGGGCTCGCCGGCGAGGACGTCGCGGATGATCCCGCCGGCGCAGGCGGTCATCACGCCCATGGCGAAGGCGGGAACCGGTGCGACCCCGTAGCCGAGCGCCTTCGACGCGCCATAGGTGGCATAAGCGGCGAGGCCGATGGCGTCGAACCACAACAGGGCCTTTTCAAGGATCAGCCGGCGGCTGAGGAACCATACGCCAAGCGCCGCCACGATGCAGATTGCGAGCGTGGCGTTTGTGCCGACCCAGAACACCGGCGCGCCGATGAGGAGGTCGCGGATGGTGCCGCCGCCGACGCCGGTGACCACGGCAAAGAAGATGAAAGTGACCAGAGTCTGCTTCTTCTCGGCGGCGAGCAGAGCGCCGGAAATGGCGAACACCGCGATGCCGACCTAGTCGAGCCAGACGAGCGCGTCGGGAAGGATCGGGGGTGCCATCGCCGCCCCGTAACGGGTATTGGGGAAATATGGCAGAGGACAGTACGACCACCACGAGCGCCCCCGGAATCGAGGACTGGCAGCATTGGGCGATGGTGATGGCCCGCGCCAACCAGATGATCCTCGAGGCGTGGGCGGACAATATCGCCAAGGGCTCGGCGCTTCCCGGCTTCGGCTTCGGACCCGCCGCTGCGCCGCAGGCGGCCGACCCGATGCAATGGATGAGCGCCGGCGCGGAAATGTGGTCGAAGGGGCTCGACGCCTGGGGGCGGATGCTGGGGCAGGCTAGTGACGCCGGCAACGCGCGCGACCGGCGGTTCGGGGGCGGCGCCTGGGACGATCCGGTGTTCGACACCGTCAAGCAAAGCTACCTCGCCATTTCCGACCGGCTGCTGGGCACGGTCGAGGACATCGAGGGGATCGACGAAGAGGCGCGCGGCAGGCTGAGGTTCGCGACCAGGAATTTCGTCGATGCGATGAGCCCGGCGAATTTCCTGGCAACCAATCCCGAGGTGATGAAGCGAACAATCGAGAGCAAGGGCGAGAATCTGCTGGCCGGCCTTCGCAACATGATCGGCGACATCCAGCGCGGGCAGGTGAGCCAGAGCCCGGAAGGCGCGTTCGAGCTTGGCCGCAACCTCGCCACCACCCCGGGCAAGGTGATTTACGAGACCCGGCTGTTCCAGCTCATCCATTATGCGCCGGTCACCGAGGAGGTGCTCGAGACCCCGCTGATCATCTTCCCGCCGTGGATCAATCGCTTCTACATCCTCGACCTGACGCCGGAGAAAAGCTTCGTGCGGTGGACGGTGGGCGAGGGCGTGAGCCTGTTCATGGTCAGCTGGAAATCGGCCGACGAGAGCATCCGCGACATCACCATGGACGATTATGTCGCCGCCCAGGTCGAGGCAATCGACACCGTGCGCGACCTGCTGGGGGTCGGGGCCGTCCACGCCATCGGCTATTGCGTTGCGGGGACGACCCTGGCCGCGACGCTGGCCTATCTCACCGCCAAAGGCGAGGCGGGCAAGGTCGCCAGCGCGACTTTCTTCACCGCGCAGGTGGATTTCGAGGACGCCGGCGACCTCAAGATGTTCATCGGCGACGATACGCTGAAAACGCTCGAGCAATTGACCGCGGAAACCGGCGTTCTCGACGGGCGGGTGATGGCGGCGACTTTCAACCTGCTGCGCGGCCGCGACCTCATCTGGAACTATGTCGTCAACAATTACCTGATGGGTAACGACCCGCCGCCGTTCGACCTCTTGCACTGGAACGGCGACGTCACCAACCTGCCGGGCGCGTGGCACCGCG
Organism: Sphingomicrobium sp.; assembly: GCA_035710225.1. Lineage (GTDB taxonomy): Bacteria > Pseudomonadota > Alphaproteobacteria > Sphingomonadales > Sphingomonadaceae > Sphingomicrobium. Next base: position 6,222 of record DASTDT010000218.1, on the reverse strand, counting down.
ACTATCTGCAGCGGCTGTACCGCGACAATCTGCTGGTCAAACCCGGCGCGATCAGCATCGACGGCGTGCCCCTCGACCTCTCCAAGATCGAGACACCGGCCTATGTCCAGGCCGGGCGCGAGGACCATATCGCGCCGCTCCAAAGCGTGTGGAAGCTGGGCCGTATCCTGGCCGGGCCGGTGCGTTTCGTCATCGCGGGATCGGGCCACATCGCTGGGGTCGTCAATCCGCCGAGCGCCAGCAAATATCAATATTGGACCAACGACCGGCCGGCCGCGACACTGGACGAGTTCATCGCCGGAGCGACCGAGACCAAGGGCAGCTGGTGGCCCGACTGGATCGGGTGGCTGAAGGAGCAGGCGCCAAAGAGGGTCAAGGCGACTGGCGCGCGCGTTCCGGGCAAGGGCAAGCTGAAACCGATTGAGGATGCGCCCGGGCGCTACGTCCGCACCCGCTGACCGCTTCGAAGCCGATCAATCAGGACATTGCCGGCTAGGCGAGCCGCCGCGCCGCGACATCGAACACGGCCTGGTGAAAGGGATGGTCGAACCGGATCCCCGCCTTCCAGTCGGCGACCCAAGCGACATCGCCGTGGATCGCGTCGAGATGCGGCAGCCGAACGCTGATCCGGTCGCCCTCGCCGAGGCGGGTCGGGGGGGACAGGCAGCAGCCGCCGGCCGACAGGTCGAACAGGCCGACCTGGTAGCGGGCGTCACCGTGACGCTTGAAGCCAATCTCGCAATCCAGCGCCACCCGTTCATGGCGACGCGATTCGACGCTGCTCATCCCTAGTCCCCTGGCCATTCGACGACAGGCCGGATCGAACCCATGCGACAACGCGCGGTTTCCGACGATGGGCGAGAATAAGCCCGACCGGCCGAGGCTCCAATGCACAAGGCCGGCACTGCATCGAAACGGGACAGGGGGCGGTTGCTCAGGTAGCCGGCGGGCGGCTGCGCGCCTCGTAGCGCCAATTGTGCCTTTTGCCCTGGGCCAGCCATTCGATCGCGGTGGAAATGCGCTTGGCGCGGGTGGAATCCTGCTTGGCCGCGGCGATCCAGTCGCAATAATCGCGGCGGGCCGACGGCGGAAAGCTCTCGAGCGCGGCGTTCGCCGCAGGATTCGCAGCCAGCGCCGCAGCGAAGTCGGGATGGATTTCGGCCGGGGGCTTGGGCGCATGCTTGACCTTGCGCGGTGCCGGCGCGGTCATCGCCAGCTTCGCCGCCTCGGCGATCAGCCGGTCGAGCTCCCGGTCGGGCGGAAGGTCGGCGAGCGAGCGCAACTTGCCGAATTGGCCCATTGCGTCATCGGCCGCGGCGCTTCCGCGAAGCTCCTTTCCGCGCCAGAAATTTAGAGCGGCATGAGCCTTGAACGCGGCCATAATGAGCAGGATCTTGCCGTCGACGGTGAAGGCCGGGGCGCTCCATTTGAGCGTCTCCTCTGCCTGAGGCGCGGCGCCGTGGACCCGCGCCCGGACATGGTCGAGGATCGGGCGGGCGAAGGGCGCCGCCTTCGCGATGTATCGATCGATCCTTGGATCGCTGCTCAGATGATCCCGCCGCCGAGGCTGAGGCGGACGACCCCGATGATGATGACGAACACGTTGAGCGCCGTTCCCGCCTTGCTCTTTCCAAGGAGGCCGATGCCCGCGCCGATCGCGGCCAGCGGAATGATCAGCCAATTGGCCCAGCCGAGCAGCGGAACGAAGGCGACGACCGCGCAGAGCAGAGCGAATAGGCCGATGATAAGTGAGACGATGTTGAACATGGGAGGCCCATAGCAGGTCCGTCAGCCTTCGCCCAGTTCCGGGCCGGGCCGCCGCCGGCGGGTGAGAATCGAGGAGGAATAGAGCGCGAGCGCGGCCCAGATGGCGGCGAAGGCGAGCAGGTGGGCGGTGGTCAGCGGCTCATCATAGACGGCGACGGCGAGCAGGAACTGCAAGGTCGGGGCGAGGAACTGGAGCATGCCGACGGTGGAATAGGGGAGCCGGCGCGCGGCGGCCGTGAAGCACAGCAGTGGGACGGTCGACACCAGCCCGGCGGCGGCGAGGAGCAGCACGGTCGAGGTTGGATGGTCAACGATCGTCATGCCCTGGGCGCCGCCGATTAGCAGCCAGACCATAGCGAGCGGGGCGAGCATGGCCGTTTCGATGCTCAGCCCAGCGAGCGAATCCACCGGCGCGATCTTCCGCAGCAGGCCATAAGTGGCGAAGCTGACGCACAGCAGCAGGCTGAGCCACAATGTATCGAGCGCTCCGGCGGCAAGCACCGCCACGCCAACCGCCGCCAGGGCGACTGCCCACCATTGGCGCCTGCTCAGCTTCTCGCCGAGGATGAACCGGCCGAGCAGGATGTTGGCGAGCGGATTGAGGTAATAGCCGAGGCTGGCGGCGATGATGTGACCCGAATTGATGGCGTAGACATAGAGCAGCCAATTGACCCCGATCAGCACGGCGGTGATCCCGAGCAAGGCCAGCGTGCGCCGCGAGGCTATCGCTTTGCGGACTTCCTGCCAGGCGCGGGCGAGGGTGAGGAACGCGGCGAGCACGACCAGCGACCACAGGATTCGATGGGCGACGATGTCGGCGGCGGGAACGGCGGCGATCTGCTTGAAGTAGATCGGCATCACGCCCCACAGGCCGTAGGCGGCGAGCCCATAGGCCAGGCCGGAGCGGCTCAGCTTTGCCGCGGGGCGCCCTTCGGAGGTGTCGTTCATCGCGCGTTGGCCTAGCCGGGGGCAAGGGCGAGTCAACGCAAATGGTTGGCGTCGCGCTGGTTGAGTTTAAGCCACGCCTTTGCCACTCTGGCGCATGAAAGCGACTCGATGACAGGCCGAGCTTCCGCCCCAGGAACAGTCGTTGCCACGGTGGCCCTGACCGTGCTGGCCCTGCTCGGCGCCGGCTGCACCGAGTTGCAGAAAAAGCCGCCGCCGGTGCTTGCGGTCGCTTCCACTCCGACCAAGGGCGAGGTGTGGCAAGGCATTGCCAATCCCGCCGACCGCGAACGCATCGCCAATGTTTCCGGGGCGTGGGCGGCGGGGCTGGCGGCCGCGCGCGGGCGGTTCGCCGGCGCCATCCGCGAGGAGCGCGCGCTGCTCCGCGAAGATGCCGGGCTAGTCCGGCCGGCGCCGACTCCCGGCAGCTACAGCTGCCGGTTGATCACGCTGGGGGCGACGGCCCGCGGCAAGCCGGCGCTCGAAAGGTTCAAGCCGTTCTTCTGCTATGTCCTGACCGAAGGCGAGGTGCTGACGATCGTCAAGCAGACCGGAAGCCAGCGGCCGGCCGGGCGGCTGTGGGACGACGACAACAGCCGGCGGATGGTGTTCCTGGGCAGCCTCGCGCTTGGCAGCGAAGAGGAGGTCCGCGCCTATGGCGACGACCCGAGGCGCGACATGGCCGGAATCTTCGAGCGAATCGCGCCGTTCCGCTGGCGGCTGGTGATCCCGTGGCCGCGCGACGGATCGAAGCTCCAGGTGTTCGAGCTGACCCCGGTTCCCAACCAGCCGGAATGAGAATCGCCGACGCGAGCGAGGTGCGTGCGCATCTGCTTGCGGCAGCGCGCGCCGGCGTCGCAATCACCTATTCCGAACTGCTCGGGCAATTGGGCTACCCCTTCTCAAGGCCCAAGATGCGGGCGCTGTGCAAGACTCTGGCGGCGGTCGACGCCAAGGCCGAAGCAAGCGGCGAGCCGGAACTGGCGGTGCTGGTGGTGCGGCAGTCGGACGGACTTCCGGGCCAGGGCTGGTGGGTCGGCGGGGCCGCGCAGCACGGCCATGAGGGGCCGTGGGAGGGTCCCGAGGCCAAGGCGCTAGTGGCGCGACTTCAGGGCCAGGCATTCGACTATTGGTCCTGCCGCTGATTGCGGGGTAGAGGCGCCCATGGCCCCGCCTTCAGACCACCGCTCCTTCACCATTGCCGAGGACGACGACCAGATCCGCCTTGACCGCTGGTTCAAGCGGCACATGCCGGACGTCAGCTTCAACCAGGTGTCGCGCTGGGCGCGGACCGGGCAGCTTAGGCTCGACGGAAAGCGCGCCGCGCCGGGGGACCGAATCGCCGCCGGGCAAGTTCTGCTGGTGCCGCCGCTCGAGGCGGCCCTGGTCCAGTCCGATCGGCCGAAGAAGGTGCGCCCCAATCCGCTGACCGCGGAGGAGGAGGCGTTCGTTCGCTCGCTGGTCATCGCCGAAGGGCGGGACTGGCTCGCGCTCGACAAGCCGCCGGGGCTGGCGACCCAGGGCGGAACCAAGACCAGCAACCATCTCGACCGGCTGCTCGACGGTCTGGCCGACGATGACGGCAACCGCCCCAAGCTGGTCCACCGGCTGGACAAGGACACCAGCGGGGTCCTGCTGGTCGCCAAGACCGCGCGCGCCGCGGCCCATTTCGCCAAGGCGTTCGCGGGGCGCGGCGTGATGAAGGTTTATTGGGCGCTGGTCACCGGCGTACCGTCGATCGACGATGGGCTGGTTGACCTGCCGCTCGTCAAGCAGCCGGGCACCGGCGGCGAGAAGATGCATGTCGACGAAAAGGAAGGCCAATCGGCGAAAAGCCGCTACCGGCTGATCGACCGCGCCGGCAACCGGACCGCCTGGCTGGAGCTGAGGCCGCTGACCGGGCGCACCCACCAGCTTAGGGCGCACATGGCGGCGATCGGCCACCCCATCGTCGGCGACGCCAAATATGGCGGAGCGGAAGCGTTCCTGACGGGCGGAATCAGCCGCAAGATGCACCTGCATGCACGGCGGCTGCGGATCGAGGCCCCGGACGGGAGCAAGATCGACGTCAGCGCCGAGCCGCCGTCCCATTTCGCGGAGAGCCTCGTCGCGCTTGGTTTCGACATCGAGGCGGGTAGGGCGTTGCCGACCCCGTCGGACCCGGCGCGTTCGCCCGAAGTGCGCGCCAAGCGGGCGGCGGCGGCGGCCAAGGCGGCGCGCCGATCGCGCAAGGGGGAGCGGCGCTCGCGCGGCTCCGGCGGGAGCTCCGGATCTGGGACGCGGCCGCGGGGCAAGAGATGAATCGCCTGGCGCTGTTCGATTGCGACGGTACGCTGGTCGATAGCGGCGGCACCATCCATCGCGCACTCGACGCGACGTTTCGGCAGCACGACCTCCATTGCCCGCCACGCCACGAGGCGCAGAAGGTGATCGGGCTAAGTCTCGAGGACGCCATGGCGGCGCTTGCGCCGGACGGCGATCACGGTGCGCTCGCCGCGACCTACAAGGACGCGTTCATCGCCATGCGCGGTGCCGGGACGGTCGAGGAGCCCTTGTTCGACGGCATCGCCGAACTTCTCGACGAGCTTGAGGCGGAAGGCTGGCTGCTCGGTGTTGCGACAGGTAAAAGCTTGCGAGGTCTCAAACATTGCCTGGCCAGTCATAACTTCGAGGACCGTTTCGTCACGCTCCAGACCGCGGACAACAACCCGTCAAAGCCGCACCCGGGAATGGCGCTGGCGGCGATGGCCGAAACGGGCGCTTCGCCGACCACGACCTTCTTCGTCGGCGATACGGCGTGGGACATGGGCTGCGCGCGCGCCGCTGGCTGCGCCGCGGTGGGCGCCGCCTGGGGCTATCATACGGTGGCCGAATTGCGCGCCGACGGAGCCGGCCATGTGGCCGAGCGGCCGAGCGGGGTCGGCCCGATCGCGCGGCTGTTGAAGGAGGCGATGGCGTGACCGACGAGGAGCTGTGGCGCCGGCGCTTCCACATCTTCGCGCTGGTGAGGCTGTTCGGGGTGGCCGTCTTCCTGATCGGAATCGCAATCGCCTACAGCGATCTCGTACGACCCGGCGGCTGGCCGGTGGCCGGCGCGATCATCGCCATCTGCGGCGTGATCGATGCGGTGTTCGCGCCAAGGCTGCTGCGCAAGCTGTGGCAGGAGCAAGAGTGAAACGGTTCTGGACGGACGTCGCGGTCGAGGAATGTGACGGGGGCTTCGCCATTGCGCTCGACGGGAAAAGGGTGCGCACCCCGGCTCGGGTTGAGTTGCTTGTCCCGACCGAGCCGCTGGCCGAGGCGATCGCCGCGGAATGGCGCGCCTGCGGAGAGACCGTCGACCCTCGCGCGATGAAGCTGACCGGGCTTGCCAACGCCGCCATCGACCGGGTCGCGCCGGACCCGGAAGCCTTTGCCGCCGGACTTGCGAATTATGGTGACAGCGACCTGTTCTGCTATCGCGCCGAAGGCCCCGACGCGCTGGTCCGGCGCCAGGCGGAAAGCTGGGAC
>DASTDT010000217.1:0-3677 GCA_035710225.1 Sphingomicrobium sp. | reverse complement strand
GACTGGACCAAGAACGACCGCGGGCGCAGGCTCGACCATATGTGGGCCAGCCCAGGCCTTGCGCGGCAGGCCGTCGCCCATCGCGTGCACGAGCCATGCCGAAGCTGGCAGCGCCCGAGCGACCATGTGCCGCTGGTGGTGGAGCTCGACATTTGAGCGGTGCGGCTCTTGGCCCAACCCTCCATCCGGCGCTGGCCGCGCTCGCCGGGGGCCGGCCGGTCGCGGTCGGCTCGCTGACCATCCTGTCGGTCGAAACGGCATGCGACGAGACGCTGGCTCGGCTCGACCCCGATGGCCGCTCGCCGCTGCTGATCAGCGCCGAGCGGGCGGCGGCCCTGGGGCTTGGCAATCGGCTGGAAGCGAGCGGGGCGGCGCCGGTGGTGGTGCTTCGAAGCGAATGGATCGATCCGGCAACGGCGCGCTCCTTGGCCGATGCCGGGCAGGATTTCGAGCGCTTCACCCCCGGCGCGCTGGCCGTCGCCGCGCCCGAGGACATCCGGTCGGCCGGTGCGGCGGTGACCCTCGCCCGCATCGCCGGGCTGATCCCGGCGCTATGGTTGGTGGCGCCGTCCGACGAGGCGGTCGCCGCCGACCCGGCGCTGATTGCGGCTCCCCCCGAGGCGACCGTCGCCGCCCGCGCACGGCTTCCGCTCGAGGAAGCCGGGGAAGTCCAGATCGTCACGTTCCGCGAGCGGCTGACCGGCGATGCCCATGTCGCGCTGGTCATCGGCGCATGGGGCGACGAGCCGCCGCTGGTTCGGCTGCATAGCGAATGCCTGACGGGCGACGTGTTCGGGAGCCTCAAGTGCGATTGCGGCCCCCAGCTCAAGGAAGCGCTTCGGCTGATCGGCGCGGCCGGGGGCGGCGCCTTGCTGTACCTTCGCCAGGAAGGCCGTGGCATTGGCCTCGTCAACAAGATCCGCGCTTACGCGCTCCAGGACCGCGGCCTCGACACTGTCGATTCCAACCGCCGCCTCGGCTTCGCCGACGACGAGCGCGACTATGGAGTGGCGGCAGCGATCCTTCGCGCGCTTAAGGTCGAGCGGGTTCGGCTGCTGACCAACAATCCGGCGAAGGTCGCCGGCCTGGCCGCGGCCGGCATCGAGGTGACGGAGCGGGTCGGCCACCATATGCCGGTCAATCCGCACAATGCCGATTATGTCGCGGTCAAGAAGGCCCGCAGCGGGCACCTCGACTAATCTTCGAACAAGGCGGTCCCGACCCGCACGTGGGTCGCGCCCAGCATCACCGCCGTCTCGAAATCCGCGCTCATTCCGATACTTAGGCCAGTGACGCCATGACGCCGGGCAAGCTTGGCGAGAAGCGCGAAATAGGGTCCCGGCCGTGGCCCCAGCGGCGGAATCGCCATCAGCCCGGCCAGCGGCAGCGGCGAAGCGCGCACCTGCTCGAGGAAGGCGGGCAGGTCCGCCAGGGCGATGCCGCCTTTCTGCTCCTCCTCGCCCACATTGACCTGGACCATGCAGTCAGGTGTTCGGCCGGTTAGGACGAGGGCGTCGAGCAGGGATGGCCGGTCGAGCGAGTGAATGGTGCCGAACAGCGCCGCTGCCTCCTCCGCCTTGTTCGACTGCAGGCGGCCGATCATGTGCAGCCGGACGTCGGGGTGGCGCGCCAGCAGCTCCGGCCACTTGTCTTGCGCTTCCTGCACCCGGCTCTCGCCGAAGTCGCGCTGGCCGGCAGCGATCAGCGCTTCGATTTCGCCCACGGTGCGGGTCTTGCTGACCGCGATGAGGGTGATGTCGGCCGGGTCGCGCTTGGCGAGCCGCGCGGCCTTGGCGATTCGCTCGCGGATGCTGGTGAGGCGGTCGGCGGGTGTCATTGCTGCCGCGCTAGAAGCGAAGGAGCCGTCACGGAAGTAAATTCCGTGACGTCGATCAGGCTCGCTGCGCGACCTGTCGGCCGGCTTTCGCGCACTCTTCGACATAAGCTCGAGGTCGCATGCGCAATCTCTCCCTTATGCTCGGGTGCTCAGGCTAAAACTTGAATGCAGTCCCGACGTAGACCGCCTGGCTGTCGCGGCGGTCGTCGCGAAGCGCGGCGTCGCGGTCGCGGTCGACCCGGTAGCGGACTCCGCCGGTCACGGCGATGTTGCGGGTCAGCGAGTAGGCCCCGCCGACGTCGAGCGCATAGGTCTGCTCGCTGCCCAGGGCTGCCGCGCGGGTTGCGTCGCTGCGTTCGGCCGTGGCGGCGACTCGGCCGGTCACCCGCTTGCCGAGCGAATAATTGACGCCGACGACCGCGCTTTCCTTGCCACCGAGCGCGATTGCCGGGCTTGCGGTCTTGGTGATGTCGCCGGTGACCGCGAAGCGGCGCCAGCCGACGGCGGCGCCAAGGTTGTAGCTGGCTTGGGTCAGGGCGTTGACGGTCGGGCTGGCGTCAGCAGCGCGCGTTGTCGTCGGCGCCTTGGCGCGAATCGCGACGCGGATCTGCGACGGCCGGCCCTTCTGAGCCGCTGGGGTGAATCGGAATTCGCTGGCGGCCGAGCCGCGCAGGGCGAGAGCCGCGGCAAGCTTGGGATCGGTCGCTGCGGGCGTGAAGCCGCCGACGCGGTCGAAACTGATCGATACCGGCGGGGGGCGCTTCTCGGGCTTGGCGACCGCGACCGCGGGGAGCGCAAGCGCCACCGCGACCAGCGCTGCGCCGGCCCAATGTCCTGTCGATTTACCCCACTGGCGCACTCGAAACGACTCCTTGCCCAAGAGATATAGCGATTCCGCGGCAATGGTTCCAAGGGCCGCGAACGATTCCCTCGCGCCCTGTTGCGCTAAGACCACATAACTGTCCCGGCGATGAACATCGCCCTGCGCCGCCGGCGGTCGCGACGTCCGACCATAACGCCGCTTGCGGGCGCGTCCCGCCCCACTATAACCGGGCCAAGAGACCTTCATTCAGGAAAAACTATGACCCGCCTGCCCTTGAGCCTGCTCGTGATCCTGGCACTGGCCCCCGTCGCCACCGCCTGCTCCCGCAACCGCGACGCGCCGATCGCGCTGGCGCCGGCGCGGATGACCAGCATCGGGGTCAACGCCTATCTGTGGCGCGCCGCGATCGACACCGTATCGTTCGCGCCCTTGCTCCAGGCCGACGCCAACAGCGGGGTGATCATCACCGACTGGTACGCCAGCCCGACCAACCCCGGCGAGCGGATCAAGCTGACCGTCTCGATCCTCGACCAGGAACTGCGTTCCGACGCGCTTCGGGTCGCCGCCAGCCGCCAGATCAACCAGGCCGGCTCGTGGGTCGACGCGCCGGTTGCCGCAGCCACCGTGCAGAAGCTCGAGGACATCATCCTCACCCGCGCCCGCGATCTTCGCCGGACCACCGTCGGCGGCTAAGCCGGCCGGGTTTCCATTTTGCGCTGGCCCGTGCTTTAGGGCGCGGAGATGAGCAACCGTTTCGACCCCAAGTCCGTCGATAGCCGCTGGCAGCAGCGCTGGGCGCAGGAGCGCACCTTCGAGGCCGACAGCACAAGCGAGCGGCCCAAAAGCTACGTGCTCGAGATGTTCCCCTATCCGTCGGGCCGGCTGCACATCGGCCATGCGCGCAACTACACCATGGGCGACGTGCTCGCGCGCTACCGCCGGATGCAGGGGCACGAAGTGCTCCACCCGATGGGCTGGGACGCATTCGGAATGCCGGCCGAGAATGCGGCGATGGAA
>DASTDT010000216.1:0-4196 GCA_035710225.1 Sphingomicrobium sp. | reverse complement strand
CCAGACCAACGTCTATGGCATGTTTTTCATGACCCAGGCGGCACGGCCCCACCTCAAGAAGGGCTCGGCGATCATCAACTGCACGTCGGTGACGATGTACAAGGGATCGCCGCTGCTGCTGGACTACAGCGCGACCAAGGGTGCCATCACCGCCTTCACGCGCTCGCTCGCGAAGAACCTGGCCAAGGACGGGATCCGGGTGAACGCGGTCGCGCCGGGACCGATCTGGACCCCGCTCAACCCGTTCGGCGGGCAGCCGAGGGACAAGATCCCCGAGTTCGGCAAGGACACGCCGATGGGGCGACCCGGCCAGCCCAACGAAGTGGCGCCGTCCTTCCTGTTCCTCGCCTGCGAGGATTCCTCCTACATGATCGGCCAGGTGCTTCACCCCGACGGCGGCGATTCCACTTCCAGCTAGTTGACGCCGGCCGTCCGGCCCGCCGATAGCGCCGCACGATGGTGGCAGCGGACCAATTGAACGAGGCAATCGACGCCTTCCAGCGGGGCGAGCTCGACCGGGCGCGCGCGGCCGCCGAGGTGGCCGTTGCGTCCGCGCCGTCGCCGCAATGGCAACACCTCTTGGGGCTCATCTACTGTCGGCTCGGGGACCCCGGCACCGGCGTTGAACATCTTCGCGCCGCTGTCGATGGAGAGCCGGAGAATATCTCGTACCGGGTGATGCTGGTGCGAGCACTCGTCGATGCCGGTCGACCGGCTGAGGCCCTGGCTGTGGCCACTCCGCCGTCCGGATCAAGTCCGGCCGAGCTCGCGCTGTGGCATGCGCGGGCGGAGGCGGCCGATGCCGCCGGAGCGATCGAGGAAGCGATCGAGGCCTGGGGAAATCTGTGCCGTGCAGGCATCCGCGACTGGCGCGCCTGGGCCAATTTCGGCAACGCCCTGGCTGCCGCCGAACGGTGGTCAAAGGCTGAGCAAGCTTTCCGAAGGGCGATCGAGATCGATCCGAAGGAACCGCAAGTCAGGCGGGACCTGGCGATAGCCTGTGCCCGGCAGGGGCGGGAAAACGAAGCGGCCGACGAGCTTCTGAAATGGAGCGATGAAGCCTCCGCCGACGCAGAGAGCCGAATCCTGCTCGCCCGGCTGCTTGCCGATCTTGGACGCGAGGAAGAATCCATCGAGCAGCTCAATGTCGTGCTCGAAGCGGCAACCGGGCATCCATTCCATGAATCGGGCGAAGGGCTCGTCGCTGCGGCGAGGACCAGCGACGGAACGATTCGCGTGTCGCTCCTGCTCGAGATCGGCAGGCTAATGGAACGGACCAACAGGATTCCGGCCCTTCGCAAGCTGCTCGAAGACGCCGAAGCCGCTGGAGTGAAGCCCGAACAGCTCGCCTATCCAGCGGCAGCTCTGGCGCTGCGCGACGGCGACCCGCACACGGCCAAGCGGCTTCTCGAATACGACCAGCCCTATCCGGACCCGCTTCGCGGACACCGGCTGATGGCCCGAATCGAGGACGCGCTGGGCGACCCTGCTAGAGCATTTGCCGAGGCCCAAGCGATGAATCGGGCATCGCAGGATTATGAGAAATGGCTGCCGCGTGGGCCGGCATATATCAGGTCCGTGCGCGCGGTCGCCGCCGCGGTGAAGCCGCAATGGGCTGCGCGCGCCAAGCCGCTCGATGCACCGGCGCGCGGCAGCCCCGCTTTCCTGGTGGGTTTTCCCAGGTCCGGGACGACCTTGCTCGATACGTTCCTGATGGGCCATCCGGACGCCGCCGTCCTCGAAGAAGTCCCGCTGGTGACGGAAGCGCAAAAAAGCCTCGGCGAGGGGCCTGATCTTCCCGACAGGTCGCGCGCGTCGCTTGAGAAGGCGAGGGAGGCCTATTTCGCTGCCCTGGACCGCCACGTCCCGCCAGAATTCCCGGGCCTGGTGATCGACAAGCTGCCGCTCAACATGCTCGCGCCGCGCTTCATTCACATGATGTTCCCGGATGCAAAATTCATTTTCGCGCAGCGGCACCCCTGCGACAGCGTCCTCAGCTGCTTCATGCAGCCGTTCGCGCTCACCGAATCGATGGCCTGTTTCCTGACGCTCGAGACCGCTGCCGATTTCTACGATGCGGCAATGACGCTCTGGACGCGCTGCGAAGCGCTGCTTCCGCTCAATGTGCACAGGCTCGTCTATGAGGATCTCGTGAACGATCCCGAGGCGGCGCTTCGTCCTCTCGTGCGGTTCCTCGGGCTCGAGTGGCGCGACGAGTTGCTCGACCACAGGGCGACCGCCGCTGCGCGCGGCGTGATCAGCACACCAAGCTACGACCAGGTGGTCCAGCCCATAACCAAGAAGGCCAGCGGCCGCTGGCGGCGCTACGAGAAGCAACTTGAGCCGGTGCTTCCCGTACTGCTGCCCTGGGCCGAACGGCTGGGCTATAGCCAGTGAGCGGATCGTCCTCGCCTCAGTTCCGTGAGGCAGCCGACGCGTTCCAGCGCGGCGACCTCGACCATGCGCGCGAAGTCGCCGAGCGGGCGCTGACCTCCGCCCCCTCTCCGCAGCTTCGCCATCTTCTCGGTCTGATTCATTGTCGCCGCGGCGAGCCGGCCAAGGGCGTGGACCATCTGCGTGCGGCCGCCTTGGCCGAGCCCGGCAATGCCGCCTTCCAGGTGATGCTCGTCCGGGCACTGGTCGATTCAGGCCGCGCCGAGGAGGTGCTGCGGATGCCCGCACCGGCGGAACCCATGTCGCCGCCAATCCTGGCCTTGTGGCAGGCACGGGGGGAAGCGGCCAACATTGCCGGAAAGCCCGACATCGCCGCCCAGGCGTGGCGGGCCGTCGCCGGTGCCTCTCCCGACGACTGGCGGGCGTGGAGCAACCTGGGGAGCGCTTTGTGCGCACTCGGCGAGTGGGTTGACGCAAGCGAGGCCTTTTCGGTCGCTGCAAGGCTCAACCCCGCCGAGCCCGGCATTCGAACCAGTGCCGCCGCCGCATTGTTGGCCGCCGGCCGCCAGCACAGGCGCGAGCTTCGACTCGACGAGGCCGAAGCGGCGCTTCGCCGCGCCCATGAGATGGAGCCCGAAGATCCCGAGATCCTCTACCGTTTTGGCGGCGTGCTTGAGCGGACGAACCGCCTCGGCGAACTCGAGGATCTGCTTGCCACGGCGTCGGCAGCCGGAATTGCGGACGACCGGCTGAACTATCTGCGAGCGGTGCTCGCCCGTCGCAACGGTCGGCTCGAAGAGGCGCGCGAGCTCTTGCTTGCAAGCCCTCCCGACCACGAGCCGATCCGCTGGAATGCGCTTCGCGCCAAGATCGCCGATGCGCTGGACGAGCCAGGCGAGGCGTTCGAGGCGGCGACGGCGATGAACCGGGCGGCAGTCGAAGAGGCGGTAAGCGGATCGGATCCGGAGGCGTGGAAAAAGCAGACCGAATCCTATCGGGCCGACCTCCATGAGTTCGCGGCGACCATCACCCCACAATGGGCCGCATCCCTTCCCCGGCTAAAGGATCCGCCCGCCCAGCGACTGTCGTTCCTGCTGGGCTTCCCACGATCTGGAACAACCCTTCTCGACACCTTCCTGATGGGCCACCCCGAGGTTGCTGTGCTGGAGGAAAAGCAGCTGGTCGGAAGGGCGGCCGAAGTGGTTGGCGGCAGCGCCGGGCTCGCCAAGGCGTCGGTGGCCTTAGTGCGCAAGGCCCGTGACGCTTATTTCGAAATGCTGCGCGAGCATGTCAGTGCGGATTTCACCGGCCTCGTCGTCGACAAGTTCCCGCTCGACATGGCCGCCGCGCCGGTCATCGAGGCGATGTTTCCCTCCGCCCGGATGATCTTCGCTCAACGCCACCCGTGCGACGTCGTGCTTAGCGGTTTTATGCAGCCGATTGGGGTCGTCAACTTCTCCAATATCGAAGCCGCCGCGGATTATTACGACGCGATGATGAGCATCTGGACCGCCGCGCGGGAGGCGATGGAGTTCAATGTCCACACGGTGGTCTATGAAGAGCTAGTGCGTGATCCCGAAGCGGTGCTGCGCCCGACCATCGCCTTCCTCGGGCTGGAATGGGACGACAGGATCCTCGACCATCGCCGCACCGCCAAGGGGCGCGGGACGATCGTCACGCCGAGCTACGACCAAGTGACCGAGCCGGTGACGACCAAGCCCGCCGGCCGCTGGAAACGCTATCGCAAGCAGCTCGAGCCGGTGCTCCCGATCCTTCTGCCCTGGGCGGAAAAGCTCGGGTAT
>DASTDT010000215.1:0-8691 GCA_035710225.1 Sphingomicrobium sp. | reverse complement strand
ATGGACCGCATCGAGGAACAGCTTCAGGCGCGCTTTCCCGGCACCGAATTCCTTATCCACCTCGACCCCGAAGGACACATCGACCGCGAGACGATGCTGCCCTCGGACCTGACGGAGCAAATCCCATGACCGAATTGCCCTTCTTCCAGGTCGATGCGTTCGCCTCGCGGCCGTTCGAGGGGAATCCGGCGGCGGTGATGCCGCTCGAGCAATGGCTGCCCGACGATGTGATGCAGGCCATCGCCGCCGAGAACAATCTGGCCGAGACCGCTTTCCTGGTGCCGAGCGGGGGCGAGGATGCCGACTACGATCTGCGCTGGTTCACGCCGACGGTCGAGGTCGACCTGTGCGGCCACGCGACGCTCGCCAGCGCGCACACCGTTCCATTCGACAAGCGCATTCGGTTCGCGACGCGCTCGGGCATCCTCATCGTCGAAAAGCGCGACGGTAAATATTGGCTCGACCTGCCCGCCGGAACGGTCGAGCCCGGCACCGAACCCGGCCTGCTCGACGCGCTCGGCCTGGCCGACACTACTCCCTGCTTCCTCGGCCGCGGTGGCAACGGCGCCGCGATCGCCTTGCTCGAGGATGAAGCGGCTGTGCGCGCCGTCGTTCCGGATTTTCGAGCGCTGAAAGCCTATGACCGGCTGGTGATGGTCACTGCGCCCGGCGACGATACCGACGTCGTCAGCCGGGTCTTCGCCGCATATCACGGTATCGACGAAGACCCGGTGACCGGCTCGGCCCACGGCTCGCTCGTCCCCTTCTGGGCGAACCGGCTCGGACGCGACCGCTTCACCGCCTTCCAGGCCCGCAGGCGCGGCGGCCATCTCGACTGCGAGCTGCGCGGCGACCGAGTGATCCTCGGAGGCCAATGCGTCACCGTGATCGAGGGCCGTTTCCGGGTTTAGGAACGAGGCGAGAATTCGCGAGAGGCAGCCCTTGCCTAGACCGACTTACTGTATTAGGTTAGTGATACAGTGGAGCGTCCGTGATGTTGCTTGAGGTTGCAATGACCATTGCTATCGCCGCTGCCGGACCCGGCCAGCCGGCCATCCCGCCAAAAACGAAACCGAGTGCCGCAGTCAGCGCCGAACAGGCCCGGGCGGAGGAACTCCTCGCATTGCTCGCCGCCGCCGATGGGGCGGAAATCGATGCATTCGTCGACCGCCACCGATTCTCTCCCGAGACTACGGAAATGGAGGCGGCCGCCGAGACGAAGCAGCGCCTCAAGGCGCTCGCCCGGCAGAGCGGCGGGGTCGCCGTTTCCGAATGGCATCCCCAAGGCAAGGCGATCTTCTACGAGGGTGTGACCCGCAAGGGCGCCGTCCCGGTCGAAGGCGCATTATTCTTCCGAGACGGAAAGATCCTCGGCATCGATTTGCAGCGCAACCTGCAGAAGCGGCCAGCCGATGCGCCGGCCTGGCCGCTCAAGCCGGGCCCCGTCGACCAGGCGATGCGCGATATCCGCGCCGAGATCGACTGGCGTGCCGCAACCGAGCGTTTTTCGGGCAGCGTGCTCATCGCGCACCGCGGCAAGCCCGTTCTGTTCGGCAGCTGGGGCCTCGCTCGCCGAGGACCCGATGCCCCGAACACCAACCTCACGCTTCATCATACCGCTTCGGCAACCAAGATGCTGACCAGCGCGGCCGTCGCGGCACTGATCGATAGCGGCAAGATGAGCCTCGACACGACAGTCGCCGAGGCGGTCCCAGCCATGGCGAACGCACCGGACGCCGGCACCGTCACGATCGCGGACCTGCTCGGTCATCGGGTCAGCTACGGCGACTATTTCGACGAGCTCAAGTCCTCGCCCGGGCTTCGCTCCGCGTCCAGGCTCACCGACGTGGTGGCCTTGCTCAAGGCCCGCAAGCCGGAGCGGGCGCCGGAAGGCAAGATCGCCTATAGCAACGCCAACTACCTCGTGCTTGCCGCAGCGGTCGAAGCTGCGAGCGGACAGTCTTTCTTCGATTCTGTGCGAGCCCGCGTCATCCAGCCTCTCGGCTTGAAGCACCTAACGTACGGCGAGGTCGACCGACGACCAGCGAACGCCGCTATCGGCTGGGTGAAGGACGAAGTGAGCGATCCGTTGGGCACTGGCCCATGGAAGTCCAACGATCATATGTTCCTCGGCAGCTATCGTGGCGGTGCGGCCGGTGGCGCCTGGGCCAGCGCGGAAGACATGTGGAAACTGCTCGATTCGATCGCTTCCGGAAAGCTGATCCGGCCGGCGACGCTTTCCGCAATGCTCGAGAATCGGCGCCGCGTAGGCCCGACATTGGGATCGGCATTGGGTTTCATGTATCGCGGCGGCGACAAGCTAACCTATTTCGGTCACGCCGGTGGAGGCGGGAACGCGGGCATGAGCGCATCTGCCTTCATTGCGCCCGACCGCGAGTGGGCAGTCGTCGTGCTATCGAATTTCAGCTCGCCCTCGGGTGAGATGCTGGGCGGCCAGCTGCTCGATTTCCTCGCAAAGCTGCCTCGGGAGTAATTCTGCGCCGGCGCTTCGAGGGCTGAACGCCGCCCAGCGTGATGCTCCAGGGTCAGCTCTCCACTCGAAGCGGGCTCTCACTCAAGCTGCGGCCGATTCAGTCGCCGCCGCCGCCTCGGTCGCGACGATCGTACCGCCCCCGAGCAGGCGCTCGCCCTCGTAGAGCACCGCCGACTGGCCGGGCGCGACCCCATATTCGGGGGAATCGAAGGTGACGATGCCATTCTCCCACATCGCCGGCACCGGCCGCGCCAGCGAGCGAACCTTGGCTTCGACTCGGGCCTGGCCTTCAGCCAGCCAATTGACGCCGCCCACCCGCGCCGCCGACACCGCCAGCGCGCTGCGAGGACCGACGATCACGCGCCGCTCGGCCGGTTCGAGCCGGACGACATACAGCGGCTCGGCCTGCCCGCCGACATCCAGCCCGCGCCGCTGGCCGATGGTGAAATGGACGACCCCGCCGTGGGTCCCGAGCACACGCCCGTCGACGTGAACGATGTCGCCGGGCGCCGCCGTCTCCGGCCGCAGGGTCTTGACCAGCGCGGCATAATCGCCGTCCGGCACGAAGCAGATGTCCTGGCTGTCGGGCTTGTCGGCGACGATCAGCCCCGCCTCGGCGGCAAGCGAGCGAACCTCGGCCTTGGGCATGTCGCCCAGTGGGAATCGCACGAAATCGAGCTGGTCGGCAGTCGTCCCATAAAGGAAATAGCTCTGGTCGCGGGCCGGGTCGCGGCCTTTCCACAGCTCGGTCCGCCCCGCATTGACCACGCGCCGAACATAGTGACCGGTCGCCAGGCAGTCGGCGCCCAGTTCGCGCGCGAAGGCGATGAGGTCGGTGAACTTCACCCCCTGGTTGCAGCTCGAGCAGGGGATCGGGGTCTGGCCGGCGGCATAGGCGTCGGCGAACTGTTCGATCACGCTGTCCCGGAAGCGGCTCTCGTAGTCGAGCACGTAATGAGCGATGCCGAGCCGGTCGCAGACGGTCTTGGCATCATAGATGTCCTGGCCGGCGCAGCACGCCCCGCTCTTCTTGGCCGCCGCGCCCTGGTCGTAGAGCTGCATCGTCACCCCGACCACCTCGGCGCCGCTACGCGCGGCGAGCATGGCCACCACCGAGCTGTCGACGCCGCCCGACATCGCGACGACGATTCGGCAGGCGCCCGGAGCGCGGGGAAGATCGAATATGTCCGGCATGGCGCGGCCCTTTACCTGAAATTCACCCTGTCCGGCTAGGGATAGGCAACCACGGGCGGAAAACGAGGAACAGGGCTTGGCGCGGTACGACGGGGAATTAATCGCCGCTGGGGAGGTCGCAGTCGATCTTTGCGATCTGGCGAGGGCCCTTGCCGAGGCGCCCGACGCAGAACGCGCTCGGCGCCTGGCGATGGCCCGGCTGCTGTCGGCCACCGAAGGGTGGAAGGCCGCTGCCAAGACGCTCGACGGCACCTTTGCCGAGCCGCCTGGCGGAGCAGGGTTAACGGCGGGCAAAGAATGATGAGGAAGAGCTTTACCAGGGCATTTTAGAATATCTTCAACCGGCCCGGGTTTAATGGCGCCGTCACACAGTATCAGGTGAGTTGAGAACCAGCATGCTCGAAAACCAGAACATTCGGCCCGCACAGGTCATTGGTCCGCTCGGCGAGCCGCTGACGCTCGAGTCGCTGCCGCCCGCCGACACCACCCGCTGGGTCGTTCGTCGCAAGGCGGAAGTGGTCGCCGCGGTCTCCGGCGGGCTGCTCAGCGTCGACGAGGCGTGCCAGCGCTATACCCTCAGCCTCGAGGAATTCGCCAGCTGGCAGCGCGCCGTAGACCGTTCGGGCATGCCTGGCCTGAGGGTCACGCGAATCAAGCATTATCGCGACCAGTACGAGCGTCAGCAGCGCTACTGACCTCCGCAAAAAATCGAACGTCCGACGGCCGCGCGGTCCCTCCGCGCGGCCGTTTCGTTACGTATCCGTCTGGACAGGTCGTTCATTATCCGGAACAAGTGGCGTGCATCACGCGTCTTGATGCCGGAAGGCGGCTCGCACCGAATGAGCCGCCGCGAACAGGAGGGAATGCGTAATGGAATGGATTCTCATTATCGTCATCGGCGGCATCTTGGGCTGGCTCGCCAGCATCATCATGCGCACCGACGCTCAACAGGGCATCATCTTGAATGTGGTTGTCGGTATCATCGGCGCGCTGCTCGGCCGGTTCTTGCTGGCCCCGTTGCTCGGCGGTGGCTCGATCACGGACGACCCGCTGTCGATCCCCAACATGCTGGTCTCGCTGCTCGGCGCGGTGATCCTGCTGGCGATCGTCAACCTCGTTCGTCGCGGTTCCGTCCGCTAAGCGACGCGATCTGACGCAAATCAGGGGGCCGTCCGGGTGACCGGGCGGCCCTTTTCTTTGGTCCTCAACGAAGCTCGAAGCTCATTGCCACGCTGACTGATAGGTCCTGCGTGCCCGGATCGATCTCGGTCTTCGCGGCGGCGCTTCGGGCCATCACGGCGTCCTGCGCGTAGGGCATTGGCGGCGGCACGTGGACGCTTCCACCTTCGCTAACCGACAGCAGCCGCACGACCCGCATCCCCAGCGCCCGGGCATAGAGCTCGGCCCTAGCTCGGCCGTTGGCGATCGCCTTGACCCGCGCCTCGTCATAAGCCGATTCCGGCTTGTCGATGGTCAGGCTTGGCCCGTTGATCTGGTTGGCGCCCTCGCGCACCAGGGCGTCGAGGATTGCGCCCGTGCGCTTCAAATCGCGGAACTTGACGCTGAGCGTGTTCGACGCGCGATAGCCTGTCAGTTGCGGTGGCTGGTTCTCGACGTAGCGATATTCGGGATTGAGGTTGATCGACGCGGTCTGGATGTCCTTGTCCTCGATCCCGGCGCGCTTCAGCGCCGCCCGCACCCGCTCCATCCGCGCCGCATTCTCCTCGATCGCCGCGGTCGCGGTGGAGCGAAGGGTCTGCACGCCGGCCGAGATGATCGCCAGGTCCGGGACGCGCGTGACTTCGCCGGTCGCGCTGATGTCGAGACGGGTCCCGGCGATTCCGTAGGCGGGAACGGCAGCCTGGGCCGCGGCCGTCCCGGGCACGGCGAGCAGAGCGGCGGCAATTGCCAGTTTCAGACGGTTCAAGCGGGCCTCCATCACTTCGGTTCGGTGTGCGAGCGTGACCGCGCGCTCATGGCCCCTCGCTGAACGATCCCGTCACCGGCGCCGGCTGAGCACTACTCGATACAGCAGCAGGATCACGAACGCGCCAAGGATCGCGCCGATGAAGCCGGCACCGTTCATCGCGCTGTCGAACCCGAGCGCCTGGCCGAGGAAGCCGGCCAGCAGCGCACCGGCGATTCCCAGCAGCACGGTGATGATGCAGCCGCCCGGGTCCTTGCCCGGCATCAACAGCTTGGCGATCGCGCCGGCGATCCCGCCGATGATGATCCACGCGATCCAGCCATGTTCCTCGAGATATCCCATCGCCTGTTCTCCCTCACACGCGCCGTCGAATCGGCCGCGCTGCCTGATGCGGCTGCATCCAACACATCCGCCCGCGGCGGAGCAAGCCTTACCGTTGGTCGAAAACCATATTACATTGGCCCTGCGTTGCGCCATCCCGCTGGCTGTTGCAGCGGGTGCTATATTCGGGTAATACACTTCCCTCGGCAGTCGCCGGGAAGCGCGGGAAATTGGCGAAAGACGGAAGAGAATGAACCAGGAAACGCGATTGCAGGGATCCGATACGCTGATCGTCGTGGACCGGCCGAACCGGCGCCGCTGGATCATTCTCGCGGCGGTGCTGGTGGGCCTTGCCGTGCTCGCCTTCATGATGTTCGGCGGAAGCGGCGAACCGGCCGGCGGCCCAGGCGGGCCTGGCGGGCCTGGCGGGCCCGGCGGTAAAGGCGCCGCGACCTCGGTGTCGGTCACCGTCCCCGGCCGTTCGGACGTAGCGCGCACCATCACCGCCTCGGGGCCGCTTGCCGCCCGCCGCGACCAACCGGTCGGCGTTGCCGGCGAAGGCGGCCTTGTCCGCGCGGTCCTGGTGGACGCCGGTAACTGGGTTCGCCAGGGCCAGGTGCTGGCCTCGGTCGACCGGTCGGTCCAGTCCCAGACCGCGGCTCAGCTGGCCGCCTCCATCCAGGTCGCGCGCGCCGACGCGGCGCTCGCGCAGAACGAATATGACCGCAGCGCTGCGCTGGTCGGCCGCGGGTTCGTGTCCAAGGCCGATCTCGACCGCAAGCGCGCCGCTCGCGACGCCGCCGAAGCGCGCGTTCGGGTTGCCCAGGCCCAGCTCGGAGCCACCCGCGCGCAAATCGGCCGGCTCGACATCCGCGCGCCGACGTCCGGCCTGGTGCTTTCCCGCAATGTCGAGGTCGGCCAGATCGTCAGCGCCGGCAGCGGCGCCCTGTTCCGGCTCGCAAGTGGCGGCGACATGGAGATGCGTGCCCAGATGTCGCAGCAGGACCTTGCCCTGATCAAGGTCGGGATGCCGGCTTCGGTGACACCGGTCGGATCGGCCCGAAGCTATGCCGGCCGCGTGTGGCAGGTGTCGCCGGTGATCGACCCGCAAAGCCGGCTCGGCGAAGTTCGGATCTCGGTGCCGTTCGACAATGCCATCCGCCCGGGCGGGTTCGCCGAGGCGCGGATCACGTCCGGCACCACCACCGCCCCGCTGCTTCCGCAAAGCGCGGTGCTGAGCGATTCCAAGGGCAATTACGTCTATATCGTCAACGGCAAGAAAGAGGTCGAGCGTCGCCCCGTCGAGATCGGCTCGGTCGACGACAATGGCGTGACCATCGCCAGCGGCCTCAGCGGCAACGAGCAGGTCGTGGTGTCGGCCGGCCCGTTCCTCAACCCGGGCCAGAAGGTCGCGCCGAAACGCATGGCGCTAAGCGCCGCGCTGCAACGCTGACCATTAAACGGACCGCTCAGGAAGGCGAACACGAGCCATGAATTTCCGGAATATCTCGTCCTGGTGCATCCAGAACCCGGTCCCGCCGATCGTGCTGTTCGTCGGCCTGCTCCTGGCCGGCCTGTTCGCGTTCATGCAGATGGACGTCAACAACAACCCCGACATCGATTTCCCGGCGCTGTCGATCGACATCTCGCAACCCGGCGCGGTGCCGACGGAGATCGAGAACCAGATCACCCAGAAGGTCGAGGCTGCGGTGCGCGGCGTCAACGGCGTCGACGAGATCAATTCCACCATCCGCGAGGGCTTCAGCGGGACCTTCGTGATGTTCGAGATCGGCACGCCCACCGATCGCGCCGTCAACGACGTCCGCAATGCTATCTCGCAGATCCGCAGCGAACTTCCCGAGGGAATCCTCGAGCCACAGGTGACTCGCGAGGACATCGCCGGCGAGCCGATCCTCTTCTCCGCCGCCGAAACCACCGACATGAGCCTCGAGGAACTGAGCTGGTACGTCGACAATACGGTATCGCGCCGGCTTCAGTCGGTCGAAGGTGTCGCTTCGATCGCGCGCGAAGGCGGTGTCGACCGCAATATCCGAGTGATCCTCGATCCCGCCGCGCTCCAGGCCCAGGGCATCAGCGCCGCGCAGGTCAACAGCCAGCTACGCCAGACCAACCTCAACGCCACCGGCGGCCGCGCCGAGATCGCCGGGTCGGAACAGGCCGTTCGAGTCCTCGGCAACGCCCAGGACGCCTTCACGCTATCGCAGACCCAGATCGCCGTCCCCGGCGGCCGGGTCGTGCGGCTGGCCGATCTCGGCGAAGTCCGCGACGCCTATTCCGAACAGCGCTCGATCGCCCGGATGAACGGCCGGCAGGTGATCAGCTTCAACGTCTCGCGCTCCAAAGGCTCGTCGGAAGTGACGGTCTACGACGCCGCGTGGGAAGAATTGCGCAAGATCGAGAAGGAAGACCCGCGGATCCGCTTCGTCGAGATCAACAACAGCGTCGACTACACCAAGGGCCAATACACGTCCGCCATGCACGGCCTGATCGAGGGGGCGATCCTGGCGGTGCTCGTGGTGTTCCTGTTCCTTCGCGATTTCCGGGCGACGATGATCTCGGCCATCGCCATCCCGTTGTCGGCCATTCCCGCTTTCTACTTCATGGATTTAATGGGGATCACCCTCAACGGCCTGTCGCTGCTGGCGCTGAGCCTGGTGGCGGGCGTGCTGGTCGACGATGCGATCGTCGAGATCGAGAACATCGTCAGACACATGCGCATGGGCAAGACCGCCTA
>DASTDT010000214.1:0-6408 GCA_035710225.1 Sphingomicrobium sp. | reverse complement strand
CGGAAGCCAGCATTTCGCGATCCCTCGCGCCGCCATTGACGAGATCGTGCGGGCCAACGGATCGTCCGTCA
This sequence comes from Sphingomicrobium sp., assembly GCA_035710225.1. Classification (GTDB taxonomy): domain Bacteria; phylum Pseudomonadota; class Alphaproteobacteria; order Sphingomonadales; family Sphingomonadaceae; genus Sphingomicrobium. Next base: position 6,337 of record DASTDT010000214.1, on the reverse strand, counting down.
CGCTCGACCATGTCGGCGGCGCCGGAGTCGCCACCATCCGGGGCAGAAGGGTCCCGGAAATCTCGCTCGCCGACGTCCTTGGCGTCGCCAGCAACGTGCCCGACGAGGAGCGTACGCTGGTCGTCATCCGCCCGGCCGGGGGCGACGTCTATGCGCTTGCCGTCGACCGAATCCACGACCACGAGGAACTGGTGGTCAAGCCGGCCGCCCCGGCGGTGATGGCGACCGGCCTTTATGCCGGCACAACGCTCGCCGACGACGGCAGCCCGATCTTGCTGTTCGATCCCGCCGGCCTCGCCGAAGTGGGCGGCGTCAAGCTCGAGACCCAGGAGCGCGCGGCGCGGGTTGCCGACACCGCCGAGACGGTCGAGGCGCGCGACGACAACGTCCTGTTGTTCAAGACCCTCGACGGACGGCGCTGCGCCATCCGCCTGGCGCTGGTCGACCGCATCGACGAGGTGCCGTCGACCGCCATTCGCAAGTCCGCCGGCCAGCTTCGAGTGCAGCTGGGCGAATCGATCCTGCCGCTGGCCGGAACGGTCCCCGAGGGAATCGAGAAGATCCGCGTCTTCCGGCTAAGCGACGGACAGGCCGAGATCGGCTTCGCCTTCGCCGAGGTGATCGACCTGATGACCATCGACGCCAATATCATCCCCGCCGCCACGCCGGGCGAAGTGTCCGGCGTGACCCTGCTCGCCGGCGAGCCGGCGGAGCTGATCGACGCGCACTGGCTGTTCGCCACGCACGGCGCCGCGACCCAGGCCCAGGCGTCCGGAGCGATCTGCCGAATCCCGAGCGGCGATGCGTGGATGCAGAACATGCTTCGGCCGATCGTCGAGGCGGCAGGCTATCGAGTCGTCGGGGAAACTGAGGACTGCACCCCAGACCTCGTCATCGTCTCGGATGGTGAGCCGCCGGCGACCGCTGGTGAGGGGACGGTCATCGTCCTTCGAAGCGATCCCGACGCCGACGACGACAACAGCATCTACCGTTATGACCGGGCGGCGCTGATTGCCGCCCTCAAGTCCGCCGCCGGGGCGGGGAGGGGACGATGAACCAGCTGCTCCTGATTGCCTCGATCGCCGGCTGCCGCGTTGCCTTGCCCGCGGCGGCGGTGGAATCCGTCGTCGAGCTCGACGCCCTGATCCCGGTCCCGCGTTCGCCAGCACACGTCGCCGGGCTAAGCGCGTTGCGAAGCCGCGTGTTGACCGTGATCGACACCATGCGTTCCCTCGGCCTGGGCGAAACCGATTGCAGCGACGGCATCCGCGAGGCCGCGGTGGTCGAGATCGACGGCCACCATTACGCGCTCATCGTCGACAGCGTGGAAGATGTCGTCGAGGCCCTGTCGGAGCCGAGCGCGGTCCGCGCCGCGATGGGCGAAGGCTGGGAACGCGCCTCGCTCGGAATGGTCGAAACCGGGGAGGGGCCCCTTCTCCTGGTCGATATCGCGGCGCTGGTCGCCGGTGCGCCGGCCGAAGTGCGCGCCGCTTAAGCCTATGGTTACCCTTCGGCGCTAAGCCGGATCAAACGCAGTGGGATTTACCAAATGAAAACGTGCCTGATCGTCGACGACAGCAAGGTGATCCGCAAGGTCGCCCGGCATATTCTCGAAACCCTGGAGTTTCAGGTCGACGAGGCCGGAGACGGCCGCGAGGCGCTGACCCGCTGCGAGGAATCGATGCCCGACGTCGTCCTCCTGGACTGGAACATGCCGGTGATGAGCGGGATGGAATTCCTGAAGCTGCTTCGCCAGCGCGGCCATAGCGACCAGCCCAAGGTCGTCTTTTGCACCACCGAGAACGACATGGCCCACATCCGCGCCGCGCTCGAGGCCGGGGCCGACGAATATGTCATGAAGCCGTTCGACCGAGAGACGCTGCACATCAAGCTTCAGCTCGTCGGCGTCGCCTGAGGCGGCTTCGCCATGCCTCCGGCACTTGCCGTAGATCATAACCGCGGAACCTCCGGCGGAAATCCGCCAATCCGGTTGATGATCGTCGACGATTCGATGGTCGCCCGGGCAGTTCTGTCGCGCATGATCGAGAGCGACGGCGGGTTCGAGATCGTCGCCGTCGCCGGATCGGCCGAGGACGCCATCGAATCCTTGTCGACGACCCGGGTCGACGTCGTCATGCTCGACCTGGAAATGCCCGGCGCCGGGGGCCTTAAGTCGATCCCCGCGATCCTCAAGGCCGCTCGCGGAGCCCGGGTGCTGATCGTCTCTACCCTTGCCGAGGAAGGCGCCGAGGCGACGGTGACGGCCCTCGCGATGGGCGCCGCCGATACGCTGCCCAAGCCCGGCACGGGCCGTTTCAACGGCACCTTTTCCAATGTCCTGCTGAGCAAGCTCAGGGCGCTCGGCCGGCGCCGCGACCAGGACATGGCGCTCCCCGGAGCGCCGGCATCGCGCCCTCAGGCAATCGCCCCCCGGGCCATGGTCAGCGGGCCAGTGCGGCTGCTCGCGCTCGGCGCATCGACCGGCGGGATCCACGCGCTCGGCACCTTCTTCCACCACTTCCCGCGCCGGATCGGAGCGCCGATCCTCGTCACCCAGCACCTGCCGGAGCCGTTCATGGCGGTGTTCGCCAGGCAGCTTGCCGTCGCGTCCCAGCGCGAGACCGTGGTCGCCGCGGATGGCCTTCGCCTGCTTCCCGACCGGGTCATCCTTGCCCCTGGAGATGCCAGCATGACGCTCGACATGAGCGGCGGTCATCTCATCGTCCGGCTCGATCACGCCCGCTCTGCCAGCGGCTATTTGCCGTCGGTCGACCCGATGCTCGCCTCGGCCGGAGCAATGCTCGGCCGCGAGGCGCTTGGCGTGGTGTTTTCAGGGATGGGCCGCGACGGGCTTGAGGGCGCGCGTGCATTGGTCGCGGCCGGCGGCTCGGTCCTGATTCAAGACGAGGCCAGCTGCGCCGTGTGGGGAATGCCCCGCGCCGTCGCCGAAGCCGGCCTTCCTTGCGCCATCCTTCCCCCGGGCGGGCTTGCCGAGCGGATCGCCGAGCGGATCGGCGACGCGTCGTGAACGTCAGCGACAGCTCCTGCCGGATCCTTGCCGGATTGCTCGAGGCGCGTACCGGCCAGCAACTGACGATGAGCCGCCGCTGGCGGATCGAGACGGCACTGTCGTCGCTTCTTCGCGAGCGCGGCATCGCCACGCTCGACGAGCTCATCACCATCCTCGTCATGGGCAAGGAACCGGCCCTGGCGTCTTTTGTCGTCGAGGCCCTGTTGAATAACGAAACCTATTTCTTTCGCGACCGCGTTCCATTCGACGCGCTTCAGGCCAAGCTGCTCGGCGAGCTCGCCGAGGCGCGCAAGGACAAGCGCACCCTGCGCATCTGGTCGGCCGGTTGCTCGACCGGGCAGGAGGTCTATTCGCTGGCCATGCTGTTCGCCGAACAGCCGCTCAAATGGCAGGGCTGGACGATCGACATTCTCGGCACCGACGTCTCCTCGACGGCGATCCGCCGCGCGCGCGAAGGCAGCTACACTCAATTCGAGGTCCAGCGCGGCCTTGCTGTTACGCAGATGATCCGCTGGTTCGAGGAGAAGGGCGACCAATGGCAGGCCTCGGCCCAATTGCGCGCCAAGGCCCGCTTCGCGGTCCATAATCTGCTCGAGGCGCCGCCGCAAAGCGGCGACAGGTTCGACATCGTGCTGTGCCGCAACGTCCTGCTCTATCTCAACGCCGAGAAGCGCGGCCTGGCGTTCGAGCGGCTGGCGTCCGCGCTCGCGCCCGATGGCGCGCTGATGCTCGGCGCTGGCGAAACCGTCATCGGCCAGACTGAGCGCTTTGCCGCCGACCGCACCAACCGCGGCTTCTATCGCCTCGCCGCGCACGAGCAGGCCGACCGTCGGGTAGCCTGAAACAAGGCTTGACGCGCCGGGTAAGCCATGCCCCTGCTGGGCGCGATGGATTGGATCGACTGCCCATCGCCCAATTTCGACGAGCGGGCGCTGCCGGTGACGATGGTCGTCCTCCACTACACCGGTATGCCCGATCGCCAGGGCGCGCTCGACCGGATGACGTCGCCCGAAGCCAGGGTGTCCGCCCATTATTGCGTCGACGAGGACGGCACGGTCTACCGGCTGGTCGATGAGGGCAAGCGCGCCTGGCATGCCGGCAAGAGCTATTGGCGGGGCGTGACCGACATCAATTCGGCGAGCGTCGGGATCGAGATCGTCAATCCCGGACACGAGTTCGGCTACCGGCCGTTTCCGGACGAGCAGATCGCGGCGCTGATGCCGTTGCTGTCCGACATCAAGGACCGTCACGGGATCAGCCGCGGCAATATCGTCGGCCATTCCGACATCGCCCCGGCGCGCAAGGAGGATCCCGGCGAGTTGTTCCCGTGGTGGGAGCTGGCCAAGAGGCGCCTCGCCTTGCCGAGCCCGGGCCGCGACCTGATGGACCCTTTCTGGACCGACTCCGGCTTCCTGCTCGCGCTCGAGCGCTTCGGCTATGACGTGAGCGATCCGCAAAAGTCGGTGATCGCCTTCCAGCGCCGCTTCCGGCCCGACCTCATCGACGGAGTGATAGACGGCGAATGCCGCGCCAAGCTGCTCGCGCTCTTGCTGCCGCGGCCGCAGTAGCCGATCATCCCGCCCGCGAGGCGGGGGAGGGTGACGATGTCCAGGACGCTCAATACTCTCATCGGGATGGGTCTTGCCGTCGCGGCATTGCCCGTGGGCGCCGCGGGCAACGGCCATTATCTCTTCGTCTGGACCGGAGACCAGGCCAAGCAGGGCACCGATTTTCTCGCGGTGCTCGACGCCGATCCGGCATCCGCGCACTACGGCAAGCTGGTCGCGGGCGTCGGCACCGACATTAAGACCGTGCGCATCCACCATACCGAATATGAAATGCCCGCCAGCGGCATGCTGTTCGCCAACGACCACGATCCCAACGAGTCCGTCGTTTTCGACCTTCGCGATCCGCGAAAACCGAAGGTCGCCGCCCGCTTCCAGAGCCTCGGCGGCTTCGGCATGCCGCACAGCTTCGTCCGGCTGCCCAACGGCAACGTGCTCGCCACCTTCCAGTTCGTCGACCATGGCGGCCATGCCGACCATGCATCGATGATGGAGGGCAAGACCGGCGGGCTGGTGGAAATCGACGATTCCGGAAAGCTCGTCCGCGCGGTCGCCAACGCCGATCCCGCGCTGCCTGACGACGGCCTGCTGCCCTACAGCCTCGCCGTCCTGCCAAAGATCGATCGCGTCCTCGTCACCAACAGCCCGATGCAGGATCCGTATCTGCTGTCCAGCAATACCTATCAGGTGTTTCGCCTGTCGGACCTGAAGCTCCTCGGCACTCACCGGTTAGATCCCGGCCCGACCGGGAACGGCAACGTCGCGCCGGAGGAAGCGCGCGTCGCTTCCGACGGCTCGGTCTACGTCCAGACCCTTTCGTGTGGAATCCAGCGCGTCACCGGCCTCGACACGCCGAAGCCGGTCGCCAAGCTTGTCCACAAGTTTCCGGGCGACTTCTGCGGCGTGCCGACCATCGTCGGCCGCTACCTCGTCCAGAGCGTACCGACCTACAACGGCTTCGGCGTCCTCGACATCGGCGACGCCGACAACGTCCGCGAGGTGTCGCGGCTGACCATCGACAAGGAATTTGGCCCGCATTGGACCGCATGGAGTGCGAAGGCCAGGCGGCTCGTCGTCACATCCGGCAAGAAGGGCACGCGTCTCTACCTGCTCAAGCTCGACGAGAAGACCGGCGGGCTTAGCATCGACGAGGCGTTTCGCGACATTGACGGCAAGGTTGGCTTCAGTTTCGCCGCGCGCCAGTGGCCGCACGGCTGGAAGGGCGAGGGGACGCCGCACGGCGCGGTCTTTTCCCGCTGACGCCTTTCCCCTATATGCCCTCCCGCCAGAGGGCCGGGCGGCCGCGGCGGGGATTCGTCCCCGGCGAGGAAAGTCCGGGCTCCACGGAACGACGGTGCCGGGTAACGCCCGGCGGCTCCCTCGGGAGTCAGGGATAGTGCCACAGAAAGCATACCGCCCGTTTTCGGACGGGTAAGGTCGAAAGGGTGCGGCAAGAGCGCACCGCGCTTCCGGCAACGGCAAGCGGCACGGTAAACCCCACCGGGAGCAAGACCGAATAGGGGCGGCACATGGGCCTGTTCCGGCTCGTCGCCCGGGTTGGTTGCTTGAGGCGAAGGGCAACCTTCGTCCTAGAGGAATGGTCGCCCATCCGCTTCAGGCGGTGGACAGAACCCGGCTTACAGGCCCTCTGGCACTTTTTGCGTGAACTGGCGGAGCCGGCCTCCCGCCTCTAGGGTTGAACCGGCATGGCAAAGCAGAAAAGATCCGACGATTGGGGTTT
>DASTDT010000213.1:0-28531 GCA_035710225.1 Sphingomicrobium sp. | reverse complement strand
TGCTCACGACGGGGCAATGGAAAGCGGGACGATCGGCTGCGCGGCGGGCGGGGTGGACGTGTTCTATCCGCCCGAGAACGAGGCCCGCCAAAAGCGCATGTTCGAGGTTGGGCTGGTGGTCAGCGAGCGGCCGCTTGGGCTCGAGCCGAGGGCCAATGATTTTCCGCGCCGCAACCGGATCATCGCGGGGCTGAGCCAGGCCTGCGTGGTCGTAGAAGCGGCGCCGCGCTCAGGATCGCTGATCACCGCGCGAATGGCGGCCGAGGCCGGGCGCGAGGTGATGGCGGTGCCGGGTTCGCCGCTCGACCCCAGGGCGCAGGGCTGCAACCAGCTTATCCGCGACGGCGCGACCCTGATCCAGAACGTGGCCGACGTGATGGAAGGGCTTCGACCGGCCGGCCGCGTGGCAAGCCCCGGCGAGCGCTATGAAGCGGAGGTCGCGCCGGTCGACGCATCGAGCGACGTTCGAAGCCGAGTGGTCGAGCTGCTCGGGCCCAGCCCGGCGCCGGTCGACGAGATCGTGCGCCTGTCCGGCGCGTCGCCCGGCGAGGTCCAACTGGTGCTGCTCGAGCTCGACCTGGGCGGAAGGCTCGACCGCCATGCCGGCGGCAAGGTCAGCCTGACCGCTTGACGGGCCCCGGCCCGAACCGACAATCGCGCGTACATACGTAAGGGAACGCCAGCACTTGAAACTCGTCGTCGTCGAATCGCCCGCCAAGGCGAAAACCATCGAGAAGTATCTCGGCCCCGGCCACCGCGTGCTGGCGAGCTATGGCCATGTCCGCGATCTTCCGCCCAAGGACGGATCGGTGAACCCGGACGACGGGTTCGCGATGGACTGGGAGACCTATCCCGACAAGGCGCGGCAACTGAAAGCCATCGCCGACGAGGCCAAGACCGCCGACACGCTCATCCTCGCCACCGATCCCGACCGCGAGGGCGAGGCGATCAGCTGGCACGTCCAGGAAGTGCTGAGGAAGAAGAAGCTACTCCCGGCGAAGGTCGAGCGGGTGACGTTCAACGCGATCACCAAGTCGGCGGTGACCGAGGCGATGAGCCGCCCGCGCGAGCTCGATGGCGACCTTATCGACGCCTACAAGGCCAGGCGCGCGCTCGATTATCTGGTCGGATTCACCTTGTCGCCGATCCTGTGGCGCAAGCTGCCCGGGGCCAAATCGGCCGGCCGCGTCCAATCGGTTGCGCTCAGGATCATCGTCGACCGCGAGCGCGAGATCGAGTTGTTCCGGGCCCAGGAATATTGGCAGATCGCGGCGACTTTCGAGGCCGACGGAACGCCGTTCACGGCACGGCTGGTGGCGCTCGACGGAAGCAAGATCGAGCGGCTGACAATCGGCGACGAAGGCAGCGCGCAAGCCGCCAGGAAAGTCGTCGAGGAGGGGCGTTTCAGCGTTTCCTCGGTCGAGACCAAGCCGCTGTCGAAAAACCCGCCGCCGCCGTTCACCACCTCCACCCTTCAGCAGGAAGCGGCGCGCAAGCTGGGCTTTTCGGCAAGCCACACGATGCGGCTCGCCCAGTCGCTCTACGAGGACGGGCTGATCACCTACATGCGCACCGACGGCGTGCAGATGGCGGGCGAGGCGATTTCGGCCGCGCGAAAGGCGGTCGCCGACCGCTACGACGCGGGTTATTTGCCCGACAAGCCGCGGCAGTACAGCAGCAAGGCCAAGAACGCGCAGGAGGCCCATGAAGCGATCCGGCCGACCGATTTCATGCGCGACCGCGCGGGCTCCGGCGACCATGGCAAGCTTTACAGCCTGATCTACAACCGCGCGCTCGCGAGCCAGATGGCCTCGGCCCGGCTCGAGCGAACGACGGTCGAACTTGCCGACGGCGCCGGGCGGGCGACCCTTCGGGCGACCGGCCAGGTGGTGCTGTTCCCCGGATTCATGGCGCTTTACGACGAAGGCCGCGACGATGCGGAAGGCGAGGACGGCGGGCGGATGCCGCAGCTTCGCGAAGGGGATTCGCCGGCCAAGACGGGGGTCGAGGCGACGCAGCATTTCACGCAGCCGCCGCCGCGCTTTTCCGAGGCGAGCCTGGTCAAGAGGCTTGAAGAGCTTGGTATCGGCCGGCCGTCGACCTATGCGGCGACGCTTCAGACGCTCAAGGACCGGGAATATGTGCGGCTGGAGAAGAACCGCTTCATCCCCGAGGAGAGCGGTCGGCTGGTGACGGCGTTCCTCGAGCGGTTCTTCGAGCGCTACGTCAATTACGATTACACGGCGGAGCTGGAGGAAGAGCTCGACGACGTCAGCGGCGGGCGGATGGGCTGGGTCAAATTGCTCGAGGACTTCTGGCGGGACTTCAAGCCCAAGGCGGGCGAGGTGATGGAGCAGAAGCCGTCGGAAGTGACTGCGGCGCTCGACGAGTTCCTGTCGCCGTTCCTGTTCCCGGACAAGGGCGACGGCGCCGATCCGAGGGTCTGCCCGATGTGCGGCGACGGCCGGCTCGGCCTTCGCGGCGGAAAGTTCGGCGCGTTCGTCGCCTGCTCCAACTATCCGGAATGCAAATATACCCGCCGCTTCGGGCAAAGCGGCGAGGAAGCGGCCAGCGAGGGGCCGGCCGAGATCGGCAACGGGATCGAGCTAAAGACCGGCCGCTTCGGGCCCTATCTCGAACGCGACGGCAAGCGCGCATCGCTGCCGAAGGACGTGCCGCAATCGGAACTGACGATCGAAATGGCCGAGGCGCTACTGGCGCTTCCGCGAACGGTCGGCATGCATCCCGAAAGCGGCCTGCCGATCACCGCTTCGATCGGCAAATACGGGCCGTATCTGGCCCACGACGGGAAATATGCGCGGCTGAAATCGACCTCGGAAGTGCTCGAGACCGGGATGAACGCGGCGGTCACCAAACTGGCCGAGGCGGCCGCTGCAAAGGGCCAAAGGGGTGGTGGCCGCGCGCCTCTCGCCGTGCTTGGGCCGCATCCGGAATCCTCCAAGGAAATCAAGGTGATGGAAGGCCGCTTCGGGCCCTATGTCACCGACGGAACGACCCATGCGACCCTGCCCAAGAGCGCCGATCCGAAGGCGGTGACGCTGGGCGAGGCGGTGGCGCTGATCGACGCCAAGGCGGCCAAGGGCCCGGTCAAGAAACCGGCGCGCCGCAAGTCCGGCACGAAGGGTCGGGCGAAAGCCTGATCTTGCGCCAGTCCAGCGCGGCGGCGTCGAACAGGTGAAGCGCTCCGCGGTCGTCGGCCATTCCGGCCAGCAAGCGGATGGCCATTAAGGCGGCGTAGGAGCCGACCGCAGCGACCATTGCGCCGAGCACGCCAAGCTCCGCGCAATTGTCGCAATCGTCGGCATCGAATGCATCGCCGACGAAGCAGCGGTAGCAGGGGCGGGCGGTGAACAGTGCGACCTGGCCCTGGAATTGCTGCGCGGCGGCGCTGAGCAATGGCAGGCCAAGCGCGACGCACGTGTCGCTGACCAACAGGCGCGTGGCGAAATTGTCGGTTCCGTCAATGACCAGATGATGGTTGGCGAGCACATCGGCGGCGTTGGCCGCATCGATACGCTCGCCGATCGCGCGAACCGCGACATGCGGGTTACGGGCGAGAACGAAGTCGCTCGCAAGCCGAACCTTGGCCATTCCGACCTCGGCGCTTCGATAGATAGGCTGGCGCTGAAGATTCGACAGTTCGACCCGGTCACCATCGATAATGGTCAGCGCGCCCACTCCGGCAATGGCCAGCGCCGGGATCACCGCCGCGCCGATCCCTCCGGCGCCGATGACCGCGACCCGGGCGGCCTTGAGGCGCTGCTGACCGAGTCCGCCGAATTGCGGGAGGACCAGCTGGCGGGCGTAGCGGTCGAGTTCGTCGTCGCTGAAGTCGGTCATCGGCCCATCGTCATTGCCCGGTGCTCCCGAAGCCTCCGTGGCCGCGAGTCGTTTCGCACAGCTCGCCGACTTCTTCGAAGGCGGCGCGGGTGACGGCGGCGGGAACAAGCTGGGCAATTCGCTCGCCGCGGCGGACCGCGAACGGCTCGCCGCCATGGTTGATCAGCAGGATCTTCAGTTCGCCGCGATAGTCGCTGTCGATCGTACCCGGCGTGTTGGGGACGGATATGCCATGCTTGAAGGCGAGGCCCGAGCGAGGGCGGACCTGGATCTCATAACCCTCGGGAATGGCGAGGCGGAAACCGGTGGCGACGGCGTGGCGCTGTCCTGGCGCAAGATCGACGTCCTCCGCCGCCACGACGTCCATGCCGGCCGCGCCCGGCGTGGCGTAGGACGGCAGCGGCAGGCCCTCGCCATGGGGCAGGCGCGAAATGCGGATTGGAATCGTCACGAAAGCTCCTCGGCAATCCGGGCGATCAGGTGGCTGGCCACGTCGTCCTTCGATTGGTTGGGCCAGTCCTCGACCCCGCTTTCGGTGACGAGGTGGACGCGATTGCGCGCGCCGCCCATGACGTCGCCGCTTACATCGTTGGCGACGATCCAGTCGGCGCCCTTGGCGGTACGCTTGGCGGTGGCGTTCGCGACGACCTCGTCGGTTTCGGCGGCAAAGCCAACCAGCAGGCGCGGTCGGTCGGGGCTGTCGGCCAGCGTTCGCAGGATGTCGGGATTGGCGGCAAATTCGAGCGCCGGCGGACCGTTGTCCTTCTTGAGCTTGGACTGCGCCGCGTTGGCGACTCGCCAATCGGCCACGGCGGCGACGAGGATGGCGGCGTCGGCGGGGAGCGCATTGGCGACGGCATCGGCCATCTCTTGCGCGGTCTCGACATCGATCCGCGCGACTCCGCCGGGCGTCGGCAATGACACCGGGCCGGCGACGAGCGTCACGCGCGCGCCGGCGCGGGCGGCGGCGGCGGCGATGGCGAAGCCCTGGCGGCCGCTGGAGCGGTTGGCGATGACCCGGACCGGGTCGATCGGCTCGTGGGTCGGACCGGCGGTGACGAGGATGTGCTTGCCCTGCAAACGCCCCTCGGACTCGCTCGGGACGAACGGGGATGAAGTGCTTAGTTGCGGCGCAATGCGCGCCATGATGTCCACCGGCTCCGGCAGCCTGCCGGGGCCGAATTCGCCGCACGCCATGTCGCCTTCGTCGGGGTCGAGGATGGTCACGCCGCGTGCGCGCAGCGTGGCGACGTTGGCCTGGGTCGCGGGGTGGAGCCACATGCGCACGTTCATCGCCGGGGCGGCAACGACCGGCGTGTCGGTGGCGAGCAGCAGGGTGGTCGCGAGGTCGTCGGCAATGCCCGCCGCCATCTTCGCAAGCATGTCGGCGGTGGCCGGGCACACCAGCACCAGGTCGGCGGCGCGGGAGAGCTGGATGTGGCCCATCTCGGCCTCGTCCTTGAGATCCCACAGCGAGGTGTAGACCGGGCTCTCGGCGAGCGCGGCGAGGCTCATAGGCGTGACGAAATGGGCGCCGCCCGCGGTCAGCACCGGGGTGACCGAATGGCCCGCCTTGCGCGCCACGCGGATCAGCTCGGCGGCCTTGTAGGCAGCGATTCCGCCGCCGACGATGAGGAGGATGCGGGCCATCGCTTCAGGCCTCTGCCCAATGCCGGGCGCCGAGTCGAGCGCGGCGTTGACGGGCGGCGCTCGGCGGTGTTGATGCCGATGAGGAGCGAAACCGCGCGTGATCGACCATTACCGTACCCTGGGCGTTGCCGCGACCGCCGACGAGGCGGTGATCCGGGCGGTCTATGTGACCTTGATGAAGCGCTTTCATCCCGACCGCAGCGCGGATCCGGAAACGCTGATGCGCGCGCAGGCGATCAACGAGGCCTATGCAGTGCTTAGCGACCCCGAGCGGCGCGCGGCCTATGACGACGAACGCGCCGGTCTTCACCCGTGGGAACGCGGCGCGATACTCCCGCCGAAGCGGCGAAGTAGCGGGGCGGGCTTGGCGGCCTTGACCGCGCTCGGGCTTGGTGCGGCGGCCCTGATCTACGTCGCCTGGCCGACGCTAAGCGAAAACGACCGGCGGCGCTCCGCCTCCGCGCCGATCGCCTCGACTCCTACCCGCTGCGCGGCGCTCGCCGATCCGGAGCGGATCCGGACCGCGCTGATCGTTCGTCTCGACCAGGCCGGGGCGCTCGACGCGGCGTCGGCGGGCGCGCTCACCGCCGCGCGGTTCGAGCTTGGGCCGCCGACCGACGCGCGCGACCTCGCCGCGCCGGGCGAAGTGGCGTGCCTGGCGACCCTGGCGATTACGTTGCCGCCGGCGTTTCGGACGGCGGCCGGGCAGGGAACGATCTTGAGCGAACTGCAATATTCTGTGTCGCGGACCGACCCGGAACTTGGAGTCGCGGTCCAGCCCGACGGGCGACTGGTTGCGGCGCTGAGCGCAATTCGCCACCAGCCGGCGAAGGCGGTCACCAACCCGATGCTGGAAGCGGACGCCCGGCTGGACGAGGCGATGATGATGCCGCCACCGACGGCGGTGCCTGGCGAGCCCAAGACGGTCCGTCCGCCCGCGATTCCGGAGCCGAGAAAGGCGCGGCTGGCCGCGGTTTCGCCGGTTGAGCGGATTGCGCCCCCTCCGAGAACGCCCCGGCCCGCGCCAGCGGTGCGCACGGCCAGCACTGGCGAAGGGCTCGCCGGAGTCGATCGGCTGACGATGAATTTCTACGCCCAGTCATTGCGCCATGCGGATGGCGACAAGAGGGGCAAGCTGGCCCGCACCCACGGCGCCTTTTCCGCCCGGCTGGCGGCGTGCGACAGCGATCCGTGCCGGCGCAGCGCCTATCTCGCCCGCAACGCCGAGATCAGCCGAATCATGATGGGGGAGTGAGGGGCGGTCAGAACAAGCGGATCGCCGCGAACATCGCCGCTGCTCCAGCGGCGGCGGCGAGGAATGCGGTGAGCGCGTAATTGAAGCTCCGGCGCGGCTGGAGCATCGCGACGTCGGCGAGCGGCGGGGGCGGCGGGGCGGCGCCGGGTTCCGGATATTGCGCGTCGATCTTGTCGATGAGGTGCGGGATCTTCTTGAAGGCGCGCACCGCGGCGACGATCTTGTCGGCGTAATAGGCCTCGGGGCCCAGCTCGCTTCGGATCCATTCCTTGAGGAACGGTTCGGCGGACTCCCACATGTTGATGTCGGGGTCGAGGTAGGTGGCGACACCTTCCTCCATCACCATCGTCTTTTGCAGGAGCAGCAGATGAGGCTGGGTCTGCATGTCGAAATCGCGGGTGATGGCGAACAACTGGTCGAGCATCCGGCCGATGCTGATGTCCTTGACGGGCAGGCCGCGGATCGGCTCGCCGACGGCGCGAAGCGCGGTCGCGAACTCGGCCACGTCATGATGACCTGGGACATATTGCGCCTCGAAGTGGATTTCGGCGACCCGGCGGTAATTGCCGGTGATGAGGCCGTAGAGGATCTCGGCCAGCCACATCCGTGCCTGGCGGTTGATTCGGCCCATGATCCCGAAATCGATCGCCGCCAGGCGCCCGTCGGGAAGGACGAACAGATTGCCTTGGTGGAGGTCGGCGTGGAAATAGCCGTCGATCACCGCCTGGCGCAGGAAGGCGCGGATAAGGATCGCGGCGACCGCGCGTGGATCATGGCCGGCGGCGATGAGGTCTTCGCGGCGCGACAGCTTGATGCCGTCGAGCCATTCGAGCGTGAGCACGCGCCGGGCAGTGCGCCGCCAGTCGATCTCGGGCACGTAGAAGCCCGGCTCGGCGATCATGTTCTGCTTCAATTCGGACGCTGACGCAGCCTCGCGCGTGAGATCCAGCTCGCGGCGGACCCATTGCTTGAAATAGGCGATGACCAGCCGCGGGCGAAGGCGCTCGGCCTCGCCGCCCAATAGCTCGACATGAGCGGCGGCCCATTCATAGGTGGCTATGGCGCGGGCGAATTCCTCCTCGATGCCCGGGCGCAGCACCTTGATGGCGACATCGCGGCCCTCGGTGGTGACGGCACGGTGGACCTGCGCGATCGAGGCGGCGCCGACCGGGATCGGGTCGATGGAAGCGAAGAACTGCTCCGCCGGACCGCCGAGCGCGGCCTCGATCGCCGGCTTGATGCGGGCGAACGGCTCGGGCGGCAAATCGTCCTGGAGCTGGAGGAGGTTCGCGGCCGCCTCCATCCCGACGAGGTCGGGGCGGGTGGCCAGCGCCTGGCCGAACTTGATCGCCGCGGGCCCGATTTCCTGGAGCGCGGCGGCGTAATCGACCTCGGCCGGAACGCGCGCTCCAAAGCGGGCGACCCGGCACAGCCGGCGGACATTGGGCGGGGTCAGCGGATCCGCCTCGATACCCTGCAGCGCGCCGTGGCGCGCCAGCCTGCGGCCCCATTTCAGAAGGCGGTAGAGATGCGTGACGGCGGTGGTCAAAGCTTCCACCCGCTCCAGATGCAAACGGCGCCGCCGAGGATCGGCTCGACCCTGGTAAGGCCGAAGCCGCGCTCGGCGATCATCGCCCGGAAGGCCTCGGGCTTGGGGAACCGGCGGATCGACTCGACGAGATAGCGGTAGCTCTCCTCGTCGCCCGTTACGGCCTTGCCGAGTCGGGGGATGACGAGATCGGAAAAGCGCTCGTAGGCAAAGCCGAAGCCGGGCCATTCGCTGGTCGAGAATTCGAGCACGAACAGGCGGCCTCCGCGCTTGAGCACGCGGTGCGCTTCGCCAAGCGCGGCGGGGATATCGGTGACGTTGCGGATACCAAAGGCGATGGTGAACGCGTCGAAGCTGTTGTCGGCGAAAGTCAGGCTTTCCGCATTCTGGGTGGAGAAGGTGAGGCCCTCGATGCCACGCTGCTCAGCGCGCTCCATGCCGACTGCGAGCATGTCGGGGTTGATGTCGGCGACGGTTACCGTGGCGCCGCGCGCCGCCATCCTGAAAGCGATGTCGCCGGTGCCGCCGGCCATGTCGAGGATGGTCTCGCCGGGGCGCGGCTTAACGCGCGCGACGAAGCGGTCCTTCCAGCGGCGGTGGAGGCCGCCGGACATGAGGTCGTTCATCAGGTCGTAGCGGCGGGCGACCGAGGAGAACACCGCGCCAACTTTCCGAGTCTTCTCCTCGGGGCTGACGAGCTGCTCGCCGAAATTGACCCGGTCCTGGTAGGCTTCGCTCATGGCCGCGGCTCTAGCCGGAGTGCGGGCGGCGCGCCATATGCCCGGACATGCCCGAGCTGCCCGAAGTCGAAACCACCGTTCGCGGGCTGGAAAGCGTGCTCAAGGGGCGGCGCCTTGCGCGGGTCGAGCCGCGGCGCGCGGACCTCAGGCGGGCGATCCCCCACGACCTCGGCCAACGGCTGACCGGGGCGCGGGTGACGGACCTAAACCGGCGCGCCAAATATGGGCTGATCGCGACCGACCGCGGGGATACCTTGGTGTTTCACCTCGGTATGTCCGGGCGGTGGCGAATCGACCCGGACGAGATCGGCAAGCACGATCATCTGCTGATCGAGACCGACGAGGGGCGGGTGCTGGCGCTCAACGACGCCCGCCGGTTCGGCTCGCTCGACCTTGTCGAGACGGATGCGCTCGCCGATTGGCCGGGGTTCGCCGGCCTGGGGCCCGAGCCGCTCGGCGGAACCATCGACGGCCGCTGGCTCAAGGACAAATTCGCCGGCCGCACCGCCGCCATCAAGCTGATGCTGCTCGACCAGAAGATCGTCGCCGGGCTCGGCAATATTTACGCCTGCGAAGCGCTGTTCCGGGCGCGAATCGACCCGAGGAAGGCGGCCGGCAGGGTCGGTCGTCCAAGGCTCGACGCGCTTGGGCGGGCAATCCCGGCGGTGCTCGAGGACGCCATCCGGGCAGGTGGATCGAGCTTGCGCGACTTTGCCGCGCCGGACGGCGAGCTGGGCTATTTTTCGAAGGCGTTCGATGTCTACGGCCGGGAGGGCAAGCCGTGCCGCGGCAACTGCGGCGGTAGCGTCCGGCGGATCGCGCAAGGCGGGCGCTCGACCTTCTTCTGCCCGCGGTGCCAGCGTTAGTTGACGCGAATCGCGCTTGCGGCTAGTGGGGCGGCACGCTGGCGCGGCCCCCCGGGAGTTCGCGCCGCACTTCTTTTAGACCGACAGATTTGGGACGAGACACCAATGGCGAACACGCCGCAAGCAAAGAAGCGCATCCGCCGCAACGCCCAGCGCGCCGTCATCAACGGCGCCCGGGTCAGCCGCATCCGTACCCACATCAAGGCCGTCGAGGCCGCGCTCGAGGCCGGCGACAAGACGATCGCCGCCGAAGCGCTCAAGAAGGCGCAGCCCGAGCTCGCCCGCGGAGTCGCTCGCGGGGTCGTCCACAAGAACACTGCCGCGCGCAAATATTCGCGGCTGACCAAGCGAGTCGCGGCGCTCGGCTAAGCCGCGCTTCGATCAATTGGTGCCAGTTTGGAACGGGCCCCCTGGAGCGATCCTGGGGGCCTTTCGATTCGGCCTTTCGAAAAAGTCAGCATTTTCCGCGATTCGCGCGATTAACGGATTTTAAATAACGGCAGAATCGGCGGAATTCCGCGATTCCGACGCGTATCCGCGTCTTTTGCCTGTCAAGCCGAAATATTTCAGTTCGATGAAAAAAAGGCGCTTGAACGCGCGCCGCCATGCTTCCAGAAACACAAGCTTCCGCAGTGATTCTGCTGGGCGAACACCGCGAACGGAAGACGTTGAGCCCGCGACTCGGGAGTCGCGGGCTGGGAGAGTGCGAGCGTACGGCGGCCTGGGGAGCCGCTCGGAAGCGGGCAGGGGAGATGCGCTAAGTGTCGGTTGGAGAATCCTTGTCGGTCGCCGATTCCGGGCTGGTGGCAGACCGCGATACCCCACTTGCAGCGGCGTGGGAGGCCATCCGCACCGGCCTTCGGCGGGATTGCGGGGCACGGACCTTCGACGGTTGGCTGAAGCCCGCGGACCTCGGCGCCTTCAATCCCGACTCGGGAGATCTCCAGATCGTCATGCCGAGCCAGTTCATGGCCGACTGGGTGCGCAATCATTTCGGCGAACGGCTGGCTCTGGCGTGGCGGACCGCGCTGCCGATCGTTCGAAGCGTGACGGTGGTTGCCGCGGCCGACGCGCCCAGGCCGTCGCCGCTGCTGATCCTCGAGGATATTCCGGCGGCCCCGCCGCAGGCTGCTCCGAAGCATCCCGACACGCCCAACTTCGACCCACGCTACCGCTTCGAGACGTTCGTAGTCGGCAAGGCCAATGAGGTCGCCGCGACTGCTGCCAAGACGCTGGCCAACGCCGAGTCGGTCAGCTTCAACCCGTTGTTCATCCACGGCGGCACCGGCCGCGGCAAGACACACCTGCTGCACGCCATCGGCCAGGACTTCCTCGCCCGTCGCCCCGGCGCGCGAGTGGTGTCGATGTCGGCCGAAAAGTTCATGGTCGAGTTCGTTCGTGCGCTGAAGGAAAACGACACGATCGGCTTCAAGAGTCGGTTGCGCAGCGCCGACCTGCTGCTGATCGACGACGTCCAGTTCATTGCCGGCAAGGATTCCACCCAGGAGGAATTCTTCCACACCATGAACGAGATCATCACCGCCGGCCGGCGGCTGGTGATTACGTCCGACCGCGCCCCGCAGGATCTCGACGGGATCGCGCCGCGCATCCTGTCGCGCCTTTCGTGGGGCCTGGTCGCCGATATCAATCCGGCCGACTACGAGCTCCGCCTCAACATTCTGGAGGCCAAGCTTGCGGTGCTTCCGGGAATCGAGATGCCGCGCAACGTTGTCGAGTTCCTGGCGCGGCGGCTGACCAATTCGATCCGTGAGCTGGAAGGCGCGCTCAACCGCATCGCCGCCTATGCGCTGATGACCGGCCGAGCGCTCGACCTGGCATTCGTCGAGGAAGTGCTGGCCAATGTGCTTCGCGCCAACCAGCGGCGAATCTCGATCGACGAGATCCAGACCCAGGTTGCCGAGCATTACCGAATCCGCAAGGCCGAGATGACCAGCGCCCGTCGTGCGCGCGAGGTCGCCCGGCCGCGCCAGGTGGCGATGTATCTGTCCAAGCAGCTGACCCCCAAGTCGCTGCCCGACATCGGCCGCCGCTTCGGCGGGCGCGACCACACGACGGTGATTCACGCGGTCAAGCAGATCGAGCGACTGCGCGCGGCGGATGCCGAGCTCGACGCCGACATCCGTTTGTTGACCCGCCAGCTCGAGGGTTAGTGCGTAGCGACGTGCCGGCCAGTCACGCGCCGGATTGGATTGGCGCCCTCGGGCGCCGACCTCCCCCGTGCCTGTTCCCGCCAGGCACGGGGGAGGACCATGAGAAAAGCCCGCCCGGAGCAATCCGGACGGGCTTTTCCCTGTTTGGGCCTGCGCGCGCGAGAAGCTAGCGCCGCGGCGCCGGCGGAACGGTGATCTTGACGGTTTCGCCGCTTCGTCCCGGGAAGCCGGTAAACATTGCCTCGACCAGATTGGGGACGAGCACGCCCAGATTGCCGCTGGTCGAACGCGCCTCGGCGCGGCCGCCGAACAATTGCTGGTTGTCGCCAGCGCGGCGAATGTCGAGCGTCAGGAAGCTTTGATACTGGGTATAGCGGTCGACCCCGCCGTAGGGCGAATACCAGAAGGGGTCGTTCCAGCCGTAATAATAGGGCGAGCGCGACCCGTAATAGCCGTAGCGCGAATAATAGGGACGGCCGTAATAGCCGCGATAGAACGGATCGTAGCGGCCGTTGTAGAACGGATCGGCGTACATCGAGCGCGAGAACGGATCGCGCACCAAGACGGTGCGGCCCTCGTCCACGCCATAGTCCATGCGCACGATCATGGTCGCGGCGGCGGGCGACGCGGCGGGCCGATAGCCCTGCGCCTGCATCGCCTGGGCGACATGGGCTCCGAAGCGCTGAAACTCGAGCGTGTTCTGCTGCGCCGGGTCGGCCGCCATGACGAAGAAGGTCTGGCCCTGCGGCGCCGGCATCGCCTGGTAACGCGAGACCTGGGCCGGGAAGCCGGTGGCGCAGGCCGAAACACCCAGCGCGCTTGCGCCGAGCATCGCCGCGGCAACGAATTTCTTGATACGCATCGTTCACATCCTCGGAGGGAAACTCACCGGTTTCCTTTTACCACGGAATCCGCTGAACAGCGGATGAAGAGGATTTTCAGGGACTTAGCCCTAGCGCAAGCCGACCGCGCGATAGACCTCTTCGAGGGTTGGCGCAGCCAGCCTGCGGGCTTGCGCCGCGCCGTCGTCCAGGATGCGGTCGATCTCGGCCGGGTCGGAGCGAAGGATTTCGAGGCGCGCGCGGAGCGGAGCGATCAGCCCGACGAGGGCGTCGGCCAGCGCCGGTTTGAACGCGCCGAATCCCTGTCCGGCGAAGTCGGCGAGCACAGACTCGACGGAACGGTCGTGGACCGCGGCCATGATCCCCACAAGGTTGCGCGCCTCTGGTCGGCCGGCGAGCTCGGCCGGGTCGGCCGGAAGCGGCGCGGGATCGGTCCGGGCCTTGCGGATCTTCTGGACGATCGCCTCGTCGCTGTCGGTGAGATGGATCCGGCTCATCTCGGACGGGTCGGACTTGCTCATCTTGGCCGAGCCGTCACGAAGGCTCATGACCCGGGCGGCGGTGCCGCCGCCAACGAACGGCTCGGGCAAAGTGAACAGCTCGACATCGAAGTCATTGTTGAACTTCATCGCGATGTCGCGTGCCAGCTCGAGATGCTGCTTCTGGTCCTCGCCGACCGGCACATGGGTGGCGTGGTAGAGCAGCACGTCGGCTGCCTGGAGCACCGGGTAGGTGAACAGGCCGACGCTCGAGCGCTCCTTGTTCTTGCCGCCCTTCTCCTTGAACTGGGTCATCCGCTCTAGCCAGCCCATCCGGGCGGTACCCTGGAGCACCCAGGCAAGCTCGCTATGCTCGCGAACCGCGCTCTGGCGGAACAGGATCGAGCGTTCGGGATCGATCCCGCTGGCAATTAGCGCGGCGGCCATTTCGCGTACGTTGGAGCGAAGCGCGGCGGGATCCACATCGACCGTCAGCGCGTGGAGGTCGGCGAGGAAGAACAGGCACTGGCCTTCGTCCTGCATTCGCACCCAGCGCAGGATCGCGCCGAGCAGGTTGCCGAGGTGAAGCCCGCCGGTCGGCTGGATTCCGGACACGACCCTCATGGCGCTCATTGCTCGGCCTCGACCTTCTTGCGGCGGAGCAGCACCAGTACGTCCTCCTTGTCCATTCCGCCGGTGAACCAGGCCAGCGCGAAATAGACGATCCCGCCGGCGCCGATCAGGGCGACGGTGCCGATCAGGCGCTTTCCGACCGAGCCTGCGAAATAGCCGTCGAGCAGGTTTCCGACCAGCCAGATGGTGGCGCCCATCGCCGCCGCCGCGAGAAGCTGGCGGACGAGCCGCGAGGCGAGCCAGCTTTCGACCCGGAACTGGCCGCGTCTCGCGAGGAGGACGTAGAGCGCGACCGCGTTGAGCCACGCCGCGGCGGCGGTGGTCAGCGGAAGCACGATGATCCCGTAAGCGTCGATCAGCAGGAAGTTGGCGATCACTCCGAGCGCCAGAGTGACGAGGGTGATGACGACCGGGGTCTTCATGTCCTTGCGGGCGTAGAAGCCGGGCGCGAGGACCTTGATCATGACGTAAGCGGGAAGACCCGCAGCGAGCACCGACAGCACCAGCGCCGAGGTTGCAGCGTCGGCCGCCGTGAACTTTCCGCCTTCGAACAGGACGGTCATGATCGGTCCCGCCGCGATCATCAGGGCGATGGTGGCGGGAATGGTCAAAAGCATCGCAAGCTCGGTCGCTCGGCCCTGCAAAGTGGAGGCCTGGCGGTCTTCGCCAAGGCCGATGTGGCGGCTGATGGCGGGCAGGATGGCGGTGCCGATGGCCGAGCCGACGAGTGCCAGCGGGAGCTGGTTCAGTCGGTCGGCCTGGCTGAGATAGACGAAGCTTCCCTCCGGCAGGCGGGTGGCGAAATAGGCGTAGAACAACTGGCTGATGTAATAGCCGCCGGCGCCGATGGTTGCCGGCAGGATGAGGATCAAAAGCTCCTTGACCCGCGGGGTCATGCGCGGCGGACGAAGGCGCAGGGTCAGGCCGGCGCGGCGGGTGGCGACGATGCACAGGCCAAGCTGGAGAACCCCGCCGGCAAGCACCGCCCAGGACATGGCGACCGCGGTTTCCATGCCGCCTTGCGGGACCAGCAGAAGGGCGCCGACCAGGGCCAGGTTGAGAAGCGTCGGGGCGAAGGCGGCGGCGGTGAAGCGGGTGAGCGAGTTCAAGATCCCGCTGAACAGCGACACCATCGCGATGAAGATGAGGTAGGGAAAGGTGATCCGGGTAAGGAAGACGGTGAAGGCGAACTTATCCGGATCGCTGGTCCAGCGCTCGCTGGCGACGGCGATGACCACCGCCGGCATGGCGATGACGAACAAGGCGGTGATGACGATGAGAGCGGGCAGGAACACCGCCTGCACCTCCTCGGCGAAGCGACGGGCGTCTTCAAGGTCGCCGTCCTTGCCGATGCGCCTGGCGAACAGCGGCACGAAGCCCTGGCTGAACGCGCCTTCTCCGAGCAGCCGGCGAAGCAGATTAGGAAGCTGGAACGCCCAGATGAATACCTCGGCCGCGGCCGTGGCGCCCATCACCCGCGCGAAGATCATCTCCCGCACGAAGCCGAGGATCCGGCTGACGAGCGTCAGCCCGCCGATCGTTCCCCCGGCCTTGAGCAGGTTCACGTTCCCGCCCCTTGATTATTGTTCGGTCGGCGTGGTCTCGCCGGCGGGGGCGAACTCGCCCGCGGCCTGTCCGTCGCCGGCCGCCGCCTGGGCTGCCTCGATCTGCTGGACGAAGGCCGAGCCGAAGTCGATCGGCTCGAGCAGCAGCGGCGGGAAGCCCGAATTCTGGACCGCGTCGGCGATGATCTGGCGAGCGAAGGGGAACAGCATCCGCGGCGCTTCGACCAGCAGGAACGGGGCCATCGCCTCGTCCGGGAAATTGCGAATTCCGAACAGTCCGGCGTAGCTCAGTTCGACCACGAAATGAGCGCCGGGCTCCGATCGGGCCGCGACATTGATCTTGAGCGCGACCTCGTGGACGTCGTCGGCGATCTTGTCGGCGTTGATGGTGAACTGGACATCGACCTGCGGCTGGGTCTGCCACTGGAAGCATTGCGGGCTGTTGGGGCTCTCGACCGACAGGTCCTTGATATATTGCATCAGCGCGGCGGCATGCGGCTGGGTGTCGGCGCCATTGCCCGATCCAGTGCCGGCGCTTTCGCCGGGGTTCGCTTCGGTCGGAGTCTCGTCGGCCATTTGAATCAATTCCTTGACAGTGGGTGCGTGACGGCGCGCAACGGGTCGCGCGCCCGTCGAAATGGGCGTCCGCGCGCCTAGCAGCCGCGTGATTCCCACGCAATGGCGCATCGCCCGTGCGAGGCTTGCGGAGCGCCCTTTGAATCCAAGCGTTGGTTCCACTATGTTGCGTGCACATTCAGCTGGAAGTGACCATTGACCGCCATCGTCCTGTTCGCACTCGTTGCCCTGTTCATCGGCCTTCGCCTCTATGCCGTGCTCGGCGAACGCACCGGCCATGAGCAGCAGCCGATCCCCAAGCCGGCCGAGGCCGACGGAAGGGTGGCCGCGCCGGCCACGGCTTCGATTCGGGAAGCGACGGCGCTGACCGACCAGGGCGACCTGGCCTACGTGCCGATGGCCGGGCCAGGCGTGCGCGCCTTGCTTGCGACCGACCCCGGGTTCGACGTCGCCCGATTCCTGGAAGGGGCGGGCGCGGCCTATCGGCAAATCCTCGAGGCATTCTGGCGGGGCGACATGGAGTCGGTCCGCCCGTTCGTCGACAGCAATGTGTTCGAGGCCTTTTCCGCGGCGGTGGAGCAGCGCAAGGCCGATGGCCTCCGGCTCGACAATCGGCTGGTGGCGATCGAGCCGCCGGTGATCGTCGAGGCCGAGGTGGGCAAGGGCGTGGCCGAGCTGACCGTTCGGTTCGAGGCCGATATTGCCGCGGTGACCCGCAATGCCGAGGGCGAAATCGTCGCCGGCGCGATGAGCGATGCCGTTCAGTCGCGCGACCGCTGGACCTTCCGCCGCGAATTGCGGTCGGACGATCCCAATTGGCTGCTCATCGAAACCGACGAGGAAGAGTGAGCCCGCGCGTCCGCGCCGCGGCCCTCGCGGCGCTTCTCCTTGCCGGCTGCGTAAGCCGACCGCCAGCTCCCGCGCCGGCGCCCCAGCCCGTGCCGACGCCGGCCCCGACTCCTACCCCGGCCCCGACGCCCACCTACAAGACAGCCGCCGAGGCGGGCGTGACGCTGACGTCGCCTCTTGCGATCGATGCCGCCGCCGCCGAGCGGGCATTGGCGGCCTTTCGCCTGTCGTGCCCCGAGCTGATGAGGCGACAGGATCGTTCGGGCCTGACCTTCAGCGCAGACTGGGCGACGCCGTGCGCCGAGTCGGCGACGCTGGCACCGGGAAGCGCGGCGGCTTTCTTCCGCGACCGTTTTGACTGGGTCCGGGTGGCCGAGGGAACTGCCTTCGCGACCGGCTATTACGAGCCGGAAATTCGCGGATCGCGGGTCCGCGCGCCGGGGTACGAGGTGCCAATCTACGCCGTCCCCGCCAGCCTGGTGCGCTGCACGCGCGCCGACGGCACCAGCGGTCGCGGGCGGATCGACGAAAGCGGCCAGTGCGTCGCCTTCTTCACCCGCGCCGAGATCGAGGACGGGGCGCTCGCCGCCGAAGTGCCGATCGCCTGGGCGGCCGACCCGATCGACCTGTTCTTCCTCCAGATCCAGGGCTCGGGTCGGCTCAAGATGCCCGATGGGAGCGTGATGAGGATCGGCTACCACGACCAGAACGGCCAGAGCTATATCGCCATCGGACGAGTGCTTCGCGAGCGAGGGATTCTCCAGCCGGGCAAGGCCGGCATGAAGGAAATTGTCGCGTGGATGCGGAGCCAGCCGGATGGCGGGCGCGCGCTGATGCGCGAAAACCCGAGCTACATCTTCTTTCGCGAGCTGACCGGACCCGGGCCGCTCGGCGCGATGGGCCTGCCGGTGACCCCGCGCACGACCGTCGCCGCCGATCCCCTGTTCACGCCCTTGGGCGCGCCGGTATTCCTCGACCTCGAGGCCGACGTGGCGGACGGCCTGTGGGTGGCGCAGGATACGGGGGGCGCGATCAAGGGTGCCAACCGGTTCGACACTTTCTGGGGTGCCGGCGCTCAGGCGGAAGTGATTTCCGGGGGGTTCGCTAGCAACGGCCGGGCGCTGATCCTGCTGCCCAAGGGTGCGGCCGCCCGGCTGGCGGCGAGCGGTGCGGCCGCTCAACGCTGACGAGGCCGCGCTGTGGGCGCGGGTGACGGCGTCGATCCGCCCGCTGTCGCGCGACAAGGCCGAGGAGCCGCCGATCGAGCTTGAACCGCAGGTGCCGTCGCCACCGCCGGTGCCGAAGCCTTCCCTCCGGGGCCGGGTTCCGCCGCTGCGCCCGGCTCCGCCCAAGCCCGCTTCGCGGCGGACGTTCAGCGAGGGCGGCCTCGATGGCCATTGGGAACGCCGGCTGCGGAGCGGCGACGTCCGCCCGGATCGCGTGCTGGACCTTCACGGCCACAATCTCGATGGCGCCTGGGCGGCGATCGACGGCGGGCTGGAACGCGCCATTGCCGCCGGCGAGCGGGTCGTTCTGCTGGTCACCGGCCATGCCCGGCCGGGCGAGCCGCCGATCCAGCGCGGCAAGATCCGCGCCGCCGTTTACGACTGGCTCTCAGCATCGCGCCATGCACCGCGGATCGCGGCAGTGAAGGGCGCTCACGCGCGCCATGGCGGGGGCGGCAGCCTGTACCTGATATTGCGTCGTTAACCAGTCCGCTCCATCCCGCCTTAACCCAAGCCGTTTAACTGCCGGATGTAGGCGCTGCTCCACCGGGCGACGCAGGGACACTAGTCATCCGATGAAGGACGGAAGGGCCCAGCAGATCAGCAACGCCGTGCTGTCGGGCATGGCGGGCCTGGCCTCGTTCGTTTTCTCCCTCGCGGTGTTCATCAACATCCAGGAGCTCGACGGCCAGATTCTGGCCTCGATGGTCGCCGGACTTTTCTGCCTGATGATCTGCCATGTCGCGTCCGAACGGCCGAATGCGTCGAGCGCCAAAGCCATGTCGAGCCTCGCCGAGCGGCTGCTCGCGGTCGAGGACGGCGACTACATCTCCCCCGCGCCCGAGGCGCTTTGGCGCTCCAACCCCAAGCTTGCAGCGGCAGTCAATTCCCTGTTCGAAGAGGTTCGCGCGTCGATCGAAAACGCCCACGCCCTGGGCATGTACGATCCAGTCACCTCGCTTCCCAACCGGCTCCACTTCCGCTCCGAAGCCGACAAATTGCTCGGCTCGACCGAGGGCGCCCTGTCGGCAATGATGTTCATCGACCTCGACCGCTTCAAGGCGGTCAATGACTGTCTCGGCCACGCCCGGGGCGACCAGTTGCTGATCATGGTTGCCAACCGGTTGAGAGTGGTCGTTACCGCCGAGGTGGGCGACCGCTTCGTTGCCCGGCCGCTGCTGGCGCGCCTCGCCGGAGACGAGTTCACGCTCTACTTCCCGCAGATCGAGAGTGCCGCGGACGTCGAAATGGTCGCCCGGCGGATCGCGCTGGCAATCGCCGACCCGTTCGAGCTCAATGGCCATCACATCGACATCGGGGCCTCCGTCGGGGTCGCGCTGGCGCCCGATCACGGCGAGACAATCGAGCAGCTGATGCGCGCCGCGGACCTCGCCATGTACCAGGCCAAGGCGCGCGGCGGCGGGCAATACTGCCTGTTCACCGCCGAGCTTGCCGCCGAGAGCCAGCGGCGCAAGGACGTCGAGCAGGCCCTGACCGACATCGTCGCCCGCGGCCAGCTGCGGCTTGCGCTCCAGCCGCAGATGAGCCTCATCACCGGCGAGATCGCCGGCGTCGAGGCGCTGCTGCGTTGGCATCACCCGATCGACGGCGTCCGGCTTCCGGCGACGTTCATCCCGATCGCAGAGCAGAGCGGGGCGATCGGGGAGATCGGCGATTGGGTCATCAATCAATGCGCCGCCATCCTGGCCGGCTGGATCCGGCAGGGCGTCGACCGCCGGCTGTCGATCAACGTCAGCCCGCGCCAGATCGACCGGGTCGATTTCTTCACCCGGCTGCGCCACACCTTTGCCGAGCATGACGTGCCGCTGTCGATGATCGAGCTCGAGTTCAGCGAAGGCGCGGTGATGGAATGCAGCGAGGCCGAGCTGGCCGAGATCGCCACGCTCCGCGCCGAGGGCGCATCCATAGCACTCGACGATTTCGGCACCGGCTATTCCAATATCGCGCGCCTTCGGACGATGCCGGTCGACCGGGTCAAGCTCGACCAGACCCTGATCGCCGATATCGAGACCAGTGAGCAGGCGCGGGTCGTCGTGCAGGCGCTCGTCCACCTGATCAAGGGCGTGGGCTGCTCAATCGTCGCCGAGTCGGTCGAGAACGCCGCCCAGGCCGACCTGCTTCGCGCGATGGGTTGCGACTGCGTGCAGGGCTATGTCTTCGCCGGTCCGATGACCGAAGCCGAATTCGCGAGCTGGTCGACCCTCAACGACCATTCGGCGCGCTCCGCCGCCTAGGCGAACATCCGATCGAGGACCCGCCGATAGATCCGCGTCAGGGCGCGGATGTCGTCGACCCGCGCATGTTCGCCGACCTTGTGCATGCTGGCGTTGGGAAGTCCGAAATCGACGACCGGAGCAAGCGCGATGAGGAAGCGGCCATCCGACGTGCCGCCGCCGGTCGACAGCTCCGGCTCCAGGCCGGTCTCGCCGCGGATCGCTTCGACCACGACATCGTAAAGCTGACCGGGCGGGGTGAGGAATGCTTCGCCCGAGATTCGCGCGCGAACCGTGGCTTGCGGAGCGATGGCGCGCGCCGTGTCCTCGACCAGCCGGACGAGCTCGTCGCCGCGGTGGAGGTTGTTGAAGCGGATGTTGAGCTGTGCGGTGGCGCTGCCCGGGATGACGTTGCTGGCGTGGGTAGGGGTGGAGATTCCGGTGAATTCCAGGTTCGACGGCGGGAAGGCGTCGGTGCCGTCGTCGAGATGGATCGAATCGAGCGCGGCAACGATCCGCGCCAGCCTGGGCAAGGGGTTGTCGGAGAGGTGCGGGTAGGCGACGTGCCCCTGGTGGCCGGGAACCTCGATCCACATGTTGACCGAGCCGCGCCGGCCGACCTTGACGGTATCGCCGAGGCGCTCCGACGACGTCGGCTCCCCGATTAGGATCATGTCGGGCCGGATGCCGCGCTCGTTGAGCCAGTCGATGATCCGCGGCGTTCCGAAGGTGGCATAGCCCTCCTCGTCGCCGGTAATCAGCAGCGACACGGTGCCGCTTGCCGGAAGCTGGTCGGAGAGAGCGGCAACGAAGCAGGCAATGGCCGATTTCATGTCGGCGGCGCCGCGCCCTGTGAGGACGCCGTCGGTGATGACGGGGTCGAACGGGTCAGATTCCCAGCCGTCGCCTGGGGGGACGACATCGAGATGGCCGGCGAAGGCGAAGTGCGGCGCGCCTTCCCCACGGATCGCGACCATGTTCTCGGTCGGGCCGTCGGGCGCCTCGCCGAGGATGAAGCGGTGGACGGTGAAGCCGAGTGGGCGAAGTGCGTCTTCCAGAACATCGAACACCGCGCCGCTAGCCGGGGTGACGCTTGGACAGGCGATCAGCGCCTGGGAGAGAGCGACGGGGTCAATGGACGATTGCATGTTGCGGCGGTAGCAAGGGCGACGCCATGCCGAAAGTCGAACTTGAATCGGTCGCTCCATCCAACGCGACCGGCTATCCAGCCCCGTTCCACGAGCAGGTGGAAGGGCGCTGGTGGAAGCGCATCGCCCCGCTTGCCGGACTCACCGAAATGGGCGCCAGCCACGTCGTGCTCGAGCCCGGTGCCTGGTCGAGCCAGCGCCACTGGCACGACGACGAGGACGAGCTGGTGGTGATGCTCAGCGGAACCGCGGTGCTAGTCGAGGACGAAGGCGAAACCGAGGTGAAGGCCGGGGACGTGCTTGCCTGGCCCAAGGGGGTCCGCAACGGCCATCATCTGATCAACCGCTCGGCCACGCCGTGCAGCTTCATCGCCATTAGCGCCGGCCGGGACGGGAGCGGCGGCTATAGCGACATCGATATGATGTGGACCGCCGACGGGCGTTTCCGCCACCGCGACGGGAGCGAATATCCCAAGCGGCCCTAGGCCGTCTTGCCCGGCTCGTACTGCTCGATCACCCACGGCTCGTCCTGGGCGAGTTCGATCCATTCGACGACGTGCGGGTGGTGGAGGACGGCGTCGGCATAGGCCGTCGCGAACGGGGGCAACGGTACGCGGTAGGTGAAGAAACGGGTGACCACGGGCGCGAACATCATGTCGGCAGCGCTCCACTGACCGAACAGGAAATCGCCGCCCGAGCCGAAGCGCGCGCGCGCCTGGGCCCACAGCTGGAGGATCCGGTCGATCTCGGCGACGACCTCGGCGCTGATGGCATGACCCTCGACCCGGCGGCGGACGTTCATCGGCAGCTCCCGCCGCAGGTTCATGAAGCTCGAGTGCATCTCGGCCGCCATCGACCGCGCCATCGCCCGTGCCGCCTCGTCCTCGGGCCAGTAGTTCGTTCGGCCGGCGCGGTCGGCGCAGAATTCGATGATCGCAAGGCTGTCCCACACGACGACGTCGTCGTCCCACAACAAGGGGACCTTGCCGCCGCCGGGCGCGAACTCGTTGCCGCCGCGCTGCTCTTCCCACTGCTGGCCGAACATCGGCACGACCAGCTCCTCGAACTCCACATCCATCGCCTTGACCGCCAGCCAGCCGCGCATCGACCAGGACGAATAGGCTCGGTTGCCGATGATCAGCTTCATGTCGTTGCGGCCTCGAGAATGGCGGTTCTAAGTTCGGCGATTCCATCGCCGGTTTCGCTGGAAGTGGGAATGATCAGCGGATGGGCGGCGGGATGCTTGCCGGCCTCGGCGCGGACCGCCTCGATCGTCGCGGCGAGCTCGGTCGGCTTGATCTTGTCGGCCTTGGTGAGGACGAGGTGATAGCTGACGGCGGCGTCGTCGAGCATCTTCATGATGTCGCGGTCGACGTCCTTGAGGCCGTGGCGGCTGTCGACCAGTACCAGCGCGCGCTTGAGGACCTGACGGCCGCGCAGGAAATCGTTGATCAGGAAGCGCCAGCGCTTGACCATGTCCTTGGGCGCCTCGGCGAAGCCGTAGCCCGGCATGTCGACCAGCCGCATGACCGGCGGGCGGCCGACGTCGAAATAGTTGAGCTCCTGGGTTCGGCCCGGCGTGTTGGAGGCGCGCGCCAGCTTGGCGCGATTGGTGACGGCGTTGATCAGCGACGACTTGCCGACGTTGGAGCGGCCGGCAAAGGCGACCTCCGGCACGTCGGGGCTGGGCAGGTGCTCGAGCTTCGGGGCCGACTTCAGAAAATCGATCGGCCCCGAGAAGAGCTTTCGGGCGCGTTCGGCAAGGTCGTCTTCGCCGGTCACTTGGCCTTGACCGTGATGGTCTGGGGCTCGCCCTTGTCGCTGTCGTAGCGGCTGTAGAGGTACTTCTGCTGGGCGATGGAGAGGATGTTGTTAACCACCCAGTAGAGCTGAAGCCCGGCCGCGAACGGCGCCATGACGAACATCAGCACCCACGGCATGATCGCGAACACCTTTTGCTGGACCGGGTCCATCTGCGCGGGGTTGAGCTTGAACTGTAGCCACATGGTGACGCCCAGGAGGATCGGAAGCACGCCAATGGCAATCAGCGCCGGCGGCGTGAAATCGAGCAGGCCGAACAGGTTGAGCGGGGTCATCGGGTCGGGAGCCGACAAATCCTTGATCCACAGAACGAACGGCTGGTGGCGCATTTCGACGCTGACCATCAGCACCTTGTAGAGCGCGTAGAAGATCGGGATCTGGAGCAGGATCGGAAGGCAACCGGCGACCGGATTGACCTTCTCGGCCTGGTAGAGCTTGAGGATTTCCTGCTGCTGGCGGGCGCGGTCGTCCTTGTAGCGTTCCTGCAGCTCCTTCATCTTCGGCTGGATCTTGCGCATTCCGGCGAAGCTTTTGAACTGCTTGTCGGCGATCGGGTACATCAGCAGCCGGACGATCAAAGTGAGGCCGATGATGGCGACCCCGAAATTGCCGGTCAGCTCGAACAATTTCATCAGGAGGTCGAAAATCGGCCGCATGAACCATTCGAACCAGCCCCAGTCGATCGCCTTGGAGAGGTAAGGAATCCCGCCCTCCTCGTAGCGGTCGAGGACGGCCTTTTCCTTGGCACCGGCAAACAGCCGGCTTTCGCTCGACATGGCCTGGCCGGGGGCGGCGATGAAGGACTGGCCGGCGTAGTCGGCCTGGTAGGCGCCGGCGGAGCTCTTGCGCAGGCTGGCCTCGATCGGCGCTCCTGCGGCGGGAGCGAGCGCGGTCAGCCAATATTTGTCGGTGAAGCCGAGCCAGCCGCCCCTGCTGTCGCGAGTTACGCCGCTCTTGTCCTCGTCGAGGGTTTCCCAGTCGACGTCATAGTCGGCGCCGCCGCCGAGGAACGAGATGGGGCCGACATGGCTGGTCCAGCTCGATGCGTCGGCGCTCTTCTGAGCGCGGCTAATGAGCCCGTAGGTGCGCAGTCCGACCGCTCCGGCGGAGGAGTTGGCGACCCGCTGGCGAACGGTGAACAGATAATCCGAGTCGACCGCGATGACCTGCTCGAAGCGTTGGCCGGCGCCATTGTCCCACGACAGGGTTACCGGGCGGCCCGGCGTCAAGACCGGCGCGCTGGCACGCCACACGGTGTCCGGGCCGGGAACGGCGACGCCCTGTCCGGTCCAGCCGTAGGAGGCGAAATAGCCGCCCGGAGCACCGGCCGGGGAGAGCAGCCTCACTGGCGGCGAATCGTCAGCGATGGTCTCGCGCTGGGTCTTGAGCAGTAGGTCGTCGAAGCGCGCGCCCTTGAGGTTGATCGAGCCCGACAGGCGCGGCGTGTCGATCCGCACGCGCGGTGATTCGGCAAGCACCAAAGCGCGATTGCGAAGTGCTGCGGGGGTGGGCGCGTCGACGCGCGGCGCGGCCTTGACCTTGCCGTTCTCGACCTGCTGCGTTTGCGGGGCGGCAGTCGGGAACCAGCGCTCGGCGAGGAAGCTCCAGCCCATCAGGATGAGGATGCTCAGCGCAATGGCGAGCACCATGTTGCGATTGTCGGTCAAGGCGAGTGGTGATCCTTCGTGAAAATCAGGGGACGGGGTCGAAGCCCTGTCCACCCCACGGGTGGCAGCGCAGGATTCGCCGGATGGCGAGCCAGCTGCCTTTGAGCGCCCCATAGCGCGACCAGGCGGTGATCGCATAGGCTGAACAGCTGGGCTGGAAGCGGCACGATGGCGGGATCACCCGGCTAGGGCCGATCTGCCAGCCGCGGGCGAGTAGGATGAGGCCCTTGCTCAGCATCGGCCGGCCTTGTCGAGCGCCCGGACGAACTCGTCGCGCAAGAGCTTGAAGTCGCGCTCAACCCCGCCCGAGCGGCCAATCAGCACATGATCGGCGCCAGCAAGTCCGCGATCCGGCAGGATCTCGCGGGCAAGCGCGCGAAGGCGGCGTTTCATGCGGTTTCGGACGACCGCGCCGCCAATCTTCCTGGTGACCGTATAGCCGACCCGAATCGTCGGATCGCCATCGTCGCGCGGACGAAGCTGGAGCACGAAGCCGGGCATGGCGATCCTACGGCCGCGGTTGGCGGCGAGGAAATCGGCCCGGCTGGTCAGTATGACTAGGCGCTGAGCTTCTTGCGACCGCGGGCGCGGCGCGAGTTCAGCACCTTGCGGCCGCCGACCGTCGCCATGCGCGACCGGAAGCCGTGACGCCGCTTGCGAACCAGGTTGCTGGGCTGAAAAGTGCGCTTCATCGCTCATGCCTATTCGATAAGAAAAAAGAGCCGCCAAAGGGCGGCCGCGGTTGGCGGGCCCGATACCGGTTGATGCCGTCCAAGTCAATCGCCGGCCTTGCCGCCGGCCTTGACCGGAGGGGCCGGGATGAGCGCGCCGTCGGGCGTGAGATCGTCGCCGGCCGCTGCGACCCCGGGAAGGTTGGGGCAGCCGAGCTCCTCGCGCTGCTTGCGCAGGGCCTCGCGGCGGGCGGCGCTCTTGCGTCTCAGGCCCCAATCGGTCCAGCGCCCGGCCTTGGGCTGCCACCGCTTGAACTTGACGTAGCGGCGGCGCGCCCAGCGGCTGGTCTTGAGGACCATCGCCAGACCAACCCCGAAGACGACGATGCCGCCCGGGCCGGGAATCGCGCCCAGCACCGGCGAGACCATGATAAGCAGGACCCCGACCGCGAAGATCGTCCACTCGACGACCGGGTGGTCGATGAAACGCCGCCACTGTTCCCGACTGATCATCGTGCCGACATTTGGGCGGTCGGCGCCCCCACGGCAAGTGTCTTATCGGGCGGTGAGACGGGCGACAAAGGCGGCCAGACTGCCGTAAGTGAGGAAGTCTTCGGCTTCGGCGTCATCGTCCTCGATGATGAGATGGAACCGCTCCTCGATCCCCGTAAGCAAATTGGCGACCGCCATGCTGTCGAACTCGGGCAGCGAGCCGAACAGCGCGGTTCCAGGGGTGAAGGCGGCAACGCGGGCCGGGGCGAGGCCAAGCGTGTCGGCGAGAAGGGCGCGCAACGCGTCGTCCTCGTCCTCGCTGCTGCCCACCGGCATCGCTTCTAGTCCCCTCGCCATGACCGCCCGCGAACTAGGGGAGGCTTGCCCCGGAGGCAAGCGGGCCTCTAGTCGAGAGCAGTGAGCGCGCCCGACCCGACGCCTAGTCCGCTCGACCATCTCGTCCTCCGGGGGGAGCGGGGGACAATTGCCTTGACGGCCGGCGGCGAGCGGCTGAGCTACGGCGAGCTCGACGCACTTGCCGGGCGGACGGCGGCGGCGCTGCTGGCGCTCGGCCTGGTGCCGGGTGACCGGGTGGCGACCTGGATGGCCAAGACGGTGAGTGCGTGCGTCATGCCGATCGCCGCCGCCCGTGCCGGGCTGATCCATGTGCCGGTCAATCCACTGCTCAAGCGCGCGCAGGCGGCGCATATCCTCGCCGACAGCGGGGCGCGGCTGCTGATCGCCAATCAGGCGCGGTTGGCGACGCTTGAGGCGGGGGACGGCGGGGAGGCGAAGCTCGTGGCGCTGGAGGAGTGGCGGCCGGCGGGCGAGCCCCTGGCGCCGTCGAGCCGCGATCCCGACGAGTTGGCGGCATTGCTCTACACCTCGGGATCGACCGGGCGGCCAAAGGGCGTGATGCTGAGCCACGCCAATCTGTGGCTCGGGGCAGTGAGCGTCGCGCATTACCTCGGCCTGTCAGCGGACGACCGGACGTTGTGCGTGTTGCCGCTGGCCTTCGACTACGGCCAGAACCAGCTGCTGGCGGCGTGGGCGGCGGGGGGCGAGGCGATCGCCTTCGATTATCTCCTTCCGGGGGACGTGAAAAAGGTGGTGCGGCGTCATGACGTCACCGTCCTGGCCGGGGTTCCGCCGCTGTGGAGCCAGTTGGCCGCGCTCGACTGGGACGATGGGGCGGGGAACAGCCTGCGCACGCTGACCAACAGCGGCGGGCACTTGTCGGAACCGGTGGTGCGGCGCTTGCGCGCATTGTTCCCGCGGGCGAAGCTGCACCTGATGTACGGCCTCACCGAAGCGTTCCGCTCGTCGAGCCTCGACCCGGCGCTGGTCGACGACCATCCCGACAGTGTCGGGACGGCGATCCCGTTCGCCGAGCTCAAGGTCGTCCGCCCCGACGGTGGCGTCTCGGCGCCGGGCGAGGAGGGCGAGCTGGTCCATTCCGGCCCGTTGGTCGCCAAGGGCTATTGGAACGACCCCGAGGCGACGTCGCAGCGGTTCCAGGGAACGTCCGTTCGCACCGGAGACCGGATGGTCCAAGGCACGGACGGGCTGCTCCGGTTCCGCGGACGGAGCGATGCGCTGATCAAGGTCAGCGGCAACCGCGTCTCGCCCGATGAAATCGTCGAGATCGCGCTGTCGAGCGGGGCGGTGGCCGACGCCGCGGCGTTCGGGATCGATGATCCGGCCCTCGGCCAGGCCGTGGCGCTGGCCGCGGTGGCCAAGGGCGAGAACGCCGAGGAAAGGTTGAAGAAGTGGTTCGCTCGTGAAGCGCCGACCTTCATGATGCCGAGGCGCCTGCTGTGGCTCGACTCGCTTCCGACCGGGCCCAACGGAAAGGTCGACCGCGCGGGGCTGGCGGCGATGCTGGCATGAAGGCGATGGGCCCGATCCCGCCCGGATTCTCGGCTGGCGATGACGGCAGTCTTGCGATCGGAGGCAAGGCCGTCGGCCAATTGGTCGCCGAGGGCGCGGGGACGCCGTTGTTCGTCTACGACCGCGCGCGGATCGCCGCCCAGATCGCCCGCTTTCGGGCCGCCATGCCGAGCAATGTCGCACTGCATTATGCCGTCAAGGCAAACCCTTACGGGCCGCTTCTGTCGTGGCTTACAAGCCAGATCGACGGTTTCGACCTAGCCAGCGGCGGCGAGCTGCTGTCGCTCGAACAGGCCGGCGGGCTGGCGCGCCCGGTGAGCTTCGCCGGGCCGGGCAAGAGCGATTG
>DASTDT010000212.1:0-15007 GCA_035710225.1 Sphingomicrobium sp. | reverse complement strand
GAACGGCCAAGCGCCTCGACCGACTTCATTTCGCTGGGAGGTCGCGCGTGCCGCGGGAAGCAACCGCCCCGGCGTTACGGTTTGCCCCAAGTGCTTGCGCCCCCCGCTCGGCCTGCACCCTTATGTCGGGCACGGCGGTGATTTCCCACCAGCGGCCCTTGGTCAGCGGGCCAAGCGCCCACAGGCCGTCACCTGCCCGGCAGTCCCCATCGACTCGCACGCCGAGTCCGAGTTCGCCGGGCTCCATCAGCCCGTCGGCGAGCAATTGCCGCAGCAGCGGGTTGGCGCTGTCCGCGACCTTCTCCGAAGGCCCGGTGCAATTGACCGCGAGCTTTGCCTCGACCTCGATCTCGCCACCGCCGCGCCGCGCGACGCGGACCTGGCCGGGCTGCCCGCCGGTCACCCGCCCGGCCATTACCTTCAGCCGGTTGGCGCCGATCCACTGCTCGATGACCGCCGCCGCCTGCGGAGCGATCCGGTGCCGGTGGACATCCCACCACGGCCGCGCGTGTCGGATGAAGCGCGCTTTTATGTCCTCGGGCCAACTCTCCCACAGCGCCTGGCTGACGGGGCGCAGGCTGTCGACCGCGGAGCGCCAGTCACCCCCCAGCCCGCGCGCGCGCATCCACGCCACCGCGTCCGACAGGTCGCCCGGGATTTCGCCGAGCCCGGGCGGCGGCAGCGGGACCACCCCGGCCACATGCGCGCGCGGCACCAGCCCGCGTCTCGACACCGCCGTCACCGACCCCAAATAGCCCAGCCGGTCGAGCGTCAGCACGACGTCGGCCATGGTCAGCCCGGTTCCGATCAGAAGTAGCGGCGAGGCGTCGCGCGCCGCTTCGCGGAGCCGCTCGCCGGCGGCCACGCTCCACGGGTTCTGCACCATGTCGCCATCGGGCCAGCCGGGAATTGCGAAGGGCGCCGGCCGACCGTTGCCGGTGGCAAGCACGAGATCCTGCGCTTCGATCTCATTCCCATTGTTGAGCGTAAGCCTCCACCCCGCCCGTTCCGGGTGCCCCGAGGGCCGCGCCGCGGCAATTTCGCCATCGACGACGTCCACTGCCCCTTGCGCCACCGCCTGATCGAGCTGCCCGGCGAGATAATCGCCGTAGGCACCCCGTTCGGCGAACAAGCCCGGCTTTGCGGCCAGCGCATCGGCGAAGTCCTGAGGCTCGTCGGGCCAGGCGCTCATCCTGCCGGCCGGGACGTTGAGCAGATGGGCCGGATCGCGCGTGCCGTAGGCGATCCCGCGCCCGCGCGCCTCGGCATGGTCGACCAGCAGCGATGTCACGCCGCGCCGAGCCAGCTGGAGCGCCAGCATGGTTCCCGAAAAACCGGCTCCCGCGATGGCGACCGGATAAACGATCGGCTCAGTAACCCATCAGGGCGAGCACTTCGCGTCGGCTTCGCTCGTCCTTACGGAACGTGCCCATCATTCGGCTGGTGGTCATCATCACGCCGGGTGTCTGCACGCCGCGAGCGGTCATGCAGGCATGGCTGGCCTCGATCACCACCGCCACGCCCTTGGGCTCGAGATGCTGCCAGATGCAGTCGGCGACCTGCGCGGTCAGCCGCTCCTGGACCTGCAGGCGACGGGCGAAGCCGTGAAGAACGCGCGCCAGCTTGCTGATCCCGACCACCTTGTCGCCGGGCAGATAGGCGATCGCGGCCTTGCCGATGATCGGCGCAAGGTGATGCTCGCAATGACTCTGGAACGGGATGTCGCGAAGCAGCACGATCTCGTCGTAGCCGCCGACCTCCTCGAACGTCCGCGCCAAGTGGACGCACGGGTCCTCTTCATAGCCGCGGGCATATTCGCGCCACGCCCGCGCCACCCGGCGCGGAGTATCGGCGAGGCCTTCGCGGGCGGGGTCGTCGCCCGCCCAGCGAATGAGGGTGCGCACCGCCTCCGCCACGTCGGCGGGGATGTCGCCGCCGTCGTCCCGCTCCATCAGGTCGCCGTCTTCGGGGCTGCAGGTCATGATTAGAACCCTTTATCGTGGTGGCCCCGGCAGGATTCGAACCTGCGACCTCTGGTTTAGGAAACCATTGCTCTATCCTGCTGAGCTACGGAGCCGTCTCGCGGCGGAATAGGGCCGGCCCCTGTCCAAATCAATCGGCCGCCGGACCGATCGCCCGGCGGTGGTCAAGCACCGGAATACGCGCCCGAACCTCGTCGATCCGGGCCAAATCGACCTCGGCGAACACCAGGCCGTTGCGCTCGCCGCCGTCGGCCAGCACCTCGCCCCACGGATCGACCACAAGGCTGTGGCCATGGGTCCAGCGCTGGTCCTCATGCTGTCCGCACTGCGCCGCTGCGATGACGAACAGCCCGGCCTCGATCGCGCGCGCCCGCAGCAGCACGTGCCAATGCGCCCGGCCGGTGGGGACGGTGAAGGCGGCCGGCACGGCGATGGCCTGCGCCCCGGCCTCCGACAGCCGCTCGAACAGCGCCGGAAACCTGAGGTCGTAGCAGATGGCGAGGCCGAGATCCCCGACCGGCGTGCCGCGCACGACCACCGCCCGATCGCCGGCGCGGTAGCTCGCCGACTCCCGCCAGCTTTCGCCGCTCGGCAGATCGACGTCGAACAAATGGATCTTGTCATAGCGCCCGCGGATCTCACCGCCGTCGTCGATGACGAAGCCACGGTTGACCAGCGCCTCGCCCCCGCTGTCGTCGCGCAGCGCGAGCGATCCGAGATGGACCCAGATGCGATGCTCCGCCGCGGCCTGCCGAACCGCCGCGAGCACGCGGTCGTCCCCCTCGCCCGTCACCGACCGCGCCGAGCGTTCGCGGTCGCTGTCGAGAATGCCCGACATCTCGGGCGTGAACAGCATCGCCGCGCCCCCGGCCGCGGCCTCGGCGATCGCGCCCGCCAGCTCCTCCGCGCTCCGGCCCGGGTCGATGCCGGTGCGCGACTGGTAGAGCGCGATCCGGACCATCAGGCAGCCAGCAGCCCGGCCAGCTTCCCAGACTGCTCGAGCTCGAACAGGTCGTCGCAGCCGCCGATATGGCGCCCGTCGATGAAGATTTGCGGAACCGTCGAGCGGCCGCCGGCGCGCGCGATCATCTCGGCCCGCGTCTGCCCGTCCTCGACGGCCTTTTCGTCATAGCCCACGCCGCGCATGTCCAGCAGTCGCTTGGCGCGGATGCAATAGGGGCAGGTCGACCGGGTGTAGATTTCCACTTTCGCCAAAATACGCACTCCAGACTTGCTTGAATCCTATCAACGCGCGAGCAACGCCGGGCGCACCACCCGCGCGAAGCAGAGCAGATCGACCCTTGCCGCGCCGGCCCGGATCAGCACCTTGGCGCATTCGTCCGCCGTGCTTCCGCTGGTCAGCACGTCGTCGACCAGCACGACATGACGGCCCGCGACCGCGGCCGGGTCGACGACCTCGAACGCTCGCGCCACCTCGCGCCGGCGCTGGTTCACACCCATGCCCTTGAGCGGCCGGGTGCGGCGCGTGCGGCGCAGCGCATCGACGCGCTGCTCGACAGCGAGCCGAGCGGCAAGATCGCGCGCGAGCAACGCCGACTGGTTGAAGCCCCGCGACCACAGCCGCCAGCGATGGAGCGGTACCGGCACCAGCAGCATGTCCGCACCAGGCTCGGCGAGCGGCGCCATGAACCTCGCCATGGTCGCCGCCGCGCCGACCTTGCGGCCATATTTGAGCTTCATCACCAGGGTCCGGGCGACGTCGCCATATTCGACCGCCGCGCGAGTCCGGGCGATTCGCGGCGGCTGCGCCAGGCACCGGCCGCAGGTCTCGGCATCGGTCGCCTCAAGCGGCAGCCCGCAGATTTGGCAGCCCCCCGCCCCGCACCAGTGGATCGCGGTCCAGCAATCGCTGCAGAAGCTGTGCATGTCGGCGATGATCGTGCCGCATCCCGAGCAGCGCGGCGGAAGGGCGAAATCCAGCGCGTGGCGGCCGCCTGCGCCGAGGATTTTCGAGACGAACGTCATTGCCTCTTGTTGCGTGGCCGGGCCTTGCGCACAAGCGCCCGCGTGTCCCGGCCAGCAATCGACCCCGAGCGGCGATCCGCCAAGCAAGCGCGCGCGCGGCGGCGCGGCGGCGACCTGTTCCTCTACGCCCGTGCCTTCGCCGAATGCGCCGAGCGGGTGCGCCTGCTCTCCGACCCGCCCGAGCAAATGCTGACCGTCACCTGTGCCGGTCGCGAATGGACCGGTCGGGCCGGCGCATTGCCCGAAGCGCCGGTGGTAGCGCTGGACGATCTCGAGCCGCACTGCGCCGATGTTCTCATCGCGGTCGGAGTGCTGGACCAGGTGGACGACCCGGCGCTCGCGGCGTTCATTCTCACCAAGGCGCTGAAGCCCGGCGGCAGGCTGTTCGGAGCTGCGCTTGGCGGGCGCAGTCTGGCGCATCTGCGCGGCGCCCTGCTCAATGCCGAGCGCGCGCGCGGCCGCGCCGTCCAGCGCGTGCATCCGATGCTCGATCCGCCGTCACTGGCGGGATTGCTCGGCAGCGTCGGGCTTCGCGACGTGGTGCTCGACATCGACCGAGTAGAGGTCGGCTATCGCCGCCTCGATCAGTTGGTTGCCGACCTTCGCGACATGGGCTGCACCAGCAGCCTGGCGGGGCCGGTACCTCCTCTTTCGCGGGGGATATTCGAGCAAGCCCGGCGCAATTTTTCCGATGGCCGCGAGCAGGTCCGCGAAACCTTTGAAATACTGCACTTTTCGGCAGTCGCGCCAAACGCGCTCTAGACGCCGTTAACCCGCCCCGCGCAGGCTTTCTTAACCACTGGTCTTTAATTTGCCGCTTGTGGACCAAGACCAGAGGAGGGTGGCGTGCACGCTATCCGTGAATTTCTGCGCGCTCTCGGGCGCGAAAGGCGCGGCGCAACCGCGATCGAATACGGCCTTATCGCCGCCCTCATCGTCATTGCGATGATGGGCGGATTGCGCACGCTTGGCGGCGGCGCGAACGGCATGTGGGGCAAGGTCGGCAACGAAGTTTCGACCAAGATGTAAGCGGGTGCGGCGCGACCCCGCGCGCCGTACCGACCGGTCAGCTGCGCCGGGACCCGTAGACCACCAGCTTGACCTTGGTTCCGGGGGCCAGCCGGGCGTTCGGCGCGAGGCCGTTGAGAGTCAGGAAGCGCTCGACCCTAAAATCGCGATAGGCCATGCGCTGGCCCAGCGACTGGACCGTGTCACCGGCCCGGACCGTCACCACGTCGATGACCCGGGGGCGGATCGCCGACGCTTCCTGGCTCGACAGCCGGCGAAGCGAATCGACCATTGGCGTGAACGGGCCGACGCCCTGCCCGCCACGGGTCAGCATGACGAAGTGATAGACCGTGTCCGGGCTCCACCGATAGGCCATGACGCTGACGTCGACCGCGCCCGACGACGAGTTGGCGCGGCCCGTGCTGTACATCGCCGGAAGGCCGTTGATCATGGTCTGCCGCGGCGGCTGCATCATCACCTGCTGGCGGCCGCCTGTCAGGGCCTGGACGACGCGCGAGATATATTGCTCGAGCGAGCCCTGATACCGGCCGCCGCTGAATTGCGCCTGTCCGGCCGAGCCGGAGATGGTCACCGCGCGCGCGCCGTTCTGCATCCGATAGCTCGGCGGAACGGCGAACTGGAGCATCAGGTCGGGGTGCGAGAACAGCCGCCCGTCGATCACGCCCTGCGCGGGATCGTCGTCGACATACATGCCGTCGACGACGTTGAGGAACTGGTCGCGATTGCGCACGCCCTGTCCCGGAACGCCGCTGCGCTGCGCCTCGACGAGCGCGCGCTGGAGCCGGTTCACGCTTAGTGGGTGGGTGCTCGCCCACTCGGGCAGGGAGCGGTTCTCGCGCCCCTGCATGCGCGTTTCCAGCGCGCTCGAACGGGTCAGCGCGGCCAGCACCCGGGTTCCGCCAAGCGGGTCGTAGCCGGCCTGGGTAATGTAGCGCGTGCCGAGCGAATCCGCCTGATATTCCTGCTCGCGCGAGAAACTCAGGGTCGCCATCTGGGCATAACGCATCGCCCCCTGGCTGATCATGCTGCCAAGGCCGTTGCCGCCGACGACGCTGCCGAGCACCGCGCCAAGCACGCCGAGAATCGAATTGCGGCTGGCCGCCGACTTGCGCTGCTGGGCATGGTTGCCCGCGACGTGGCCGGCCTCATGGCCGAGCACGAACGCCAGTTCGGACTCGTCGTCGAGCAGGGCCACCAGCTGGCGGGTGATGTAGATGAAGCCGCCGGGCACCGCGAAGGCGTTCTCGATCGCGCTGTTGAGGGTCGTGAAGCGGAATGCCTGGCCGCTGTTGGCGACACCGGTGCGCGCCGCGACCCGGGCCCCGACCTGCTGGACATAGGTGCTGCGCGGTCCGCTCTCCGGGCCGCCGAACTCCTCGACCAGCTCGGCATGCTGGCGCTGCGCCTCGGCGACATCGCGCGGGTTGAGATAGCGCGACTGCGCAAGCGCGGCGGCTGGAACGATGACGGCGGCGCTGGCAGCAAGCGCGAGGAAGTGGCGAGACATGGAAAGCTCCGTACAGAGGGCTGTTTTTCGCCCCGATGAACGGCTGTTTCGACGCGATTGTTCCGGCTGCGGCTATTGCCCCATGGCTAGGAACTT
This sequence comes from Sphingomicrobium sp., assembly GCA_035710225.1. GTDB lineage: Bacteria > Pseudomonadota > Alphaproteobacteria > Sphingomonadales > Sphingomonadaceae > Sphingomicrobium. Next base: position 8,407 of record DASTDT010000212.1, on the reverse strand, counting down.
GGCCCGGCGCTGAGCGATCACCGCGGCGGGATCGAGCTTGGCGAAGCTCGATAGCTCCTCGACGATCGCGTCCTTCAAGGCGCCGATCGCGCCATCGGGATCGCGGTGCGCCCCGCCCAATGGCTCGGGGACGATGCGGTCGACCACGCCGAGCGACTTTAGGTCGCCGGCGGCGATCTTCATCGCTTCGGCGGCGTCGGCTGCCTTGTCGGCGGTGCGCCACAGGATCGACGCACAGCCTTCCGGCGAAATGACGGAATAGATGGCATGTTCGAACATCAGCACGCGGTTCGCAGCGGCCAGCGCGATCGCTCCGCCCGAGCCGCCTTCGCCGGTGATCGCGGTGATGAGCGGCACCGACAGCGCCAGGCATTGCTCGGTCGAGCGGGCAATCGCCTCGGCCTGGCCGCGTTCCTCGGCCTGGACGCCGGGGAATGCGCCCGAGGTGTCGACCAGCGTAACCACCGGAAGGCCGAAGCGGTCGGCCAGCCGCATAAGCCGGATCGCCTTGCGATAGCCCTCCGGCTTGGCCATTCCGAAATTGTGCTTGAGGCGCGAGGCGGTGTCGTCGCCCTTTTCGTGGCCGATCAGCATGACCCGCTGGCCGCCGATCCGCGCCAGCCCGCCGATAATCGCCTGGTCGTCGCCGAACGCACGGTCGCCGGCCAGCGGCAGGAAGTCGTCGGCCAGCTTGGCCGTGAAATCCTTGAAGTGGGGCCGGTCGGGATGCCGCGCGACCTGGGCCTTCTGCCACGGCGTGAGCCGCGCATAGGTGTCCTTGAGCAGCTTTTCGGCCTTGCCCTCGAGCCTCGACACGTCCGCCTCGATGTTGATCTCGCCATTGCTGGCGGTCTCGCGAAGAGCGGCGACCCGCGCCTCGAGGTCGGCGACGGGCTTTTCGAAGTCGAGATAGGTTTGCATGCTGGCCGCGGCCTAAGGCGGGCCGCTGGAATCGTCAACGCGGCAGGGTCAGCGCGCCGGGCTCATCGGGGACGGGCGAGAGGGTGACGTTCGTTGACCAGCCGAACCAGCCGGTCGCTGTCGACGTGGGTATAGATCTGGGTGGTGGCGATGTCGGCGTGGCCGAGCAGCGTCTGGAGCGCGCGAAGGTCGGCGCCGCCCGCCAGGAGGTGGGTGGCAAAGGCATGGCGGAGAACGTGCGGGCTAACCCGCTCGGGCGCGATTCCGGCTTCGGCGGCGATTTCTCGAAGTATCTGGAACAGCCGGACGCGGCTCAAATGGCCATTGCGGCTGGGAAACAGATATTTGCCGTCCGCCACTGTCGCACTCCAGGCGGCCACCGCCTCGGCCGCTCGGCCTGAAACCGGCACCAGCCGCTCCTTGCCGCCCTTTCCGCTGACGATGATGAACGGCTGGCCCGGGCGCACCGAGCGCCGTCCGAGCGACACCAGCTCGGTCGCCCGAAGCCCCGAGCCATAGAGCAGCTCAAGCAAGGCCAGGTTGCGAAGCGCCGCCGGCTCGCCGCTCGCCGCCTTGTCGGCAACGACCGCGAACATGCGCTCGACCTCGTCGCTGTCGAGGATCCGCGGGAGCGGGCGCTCGATCCGCGGCCGCGCCAGCGAGGCGGCGGGATTATCGGGGCGGATGCCCTCGTCCTGGAGGAAGTCGAAGAAGCGGCGAAGCGCCGCGGTGCGGCGACCGATGGTCGAATTGGCGAGGCTTCGCCATTTGGGCGCAAGGCCGGACAGTTCCTCGAGAGTCGCATCGCCGAGGCCCTGGGCAAGATCGCGGGCCGCGGCCTCGAGGTCGTTGCGATAGGCGGCCAGCGTGTTCTTCGCGGCGCCCGCCTCCGACGCCATCATGTCGAGGAACTGGTCGATGAGCGCGCTGTCGCCGGCGTTCACGTCCGCGCCAGCGCCTCCGCGGCGATCATGCGGGCGGCGAACGCCTGCCCGTTGCGGCCGAGCGCCGTGACCAGATGATAGAGGTGGACGGCCGGCACCGAGTTGAAGTCGGCGGCCTGCAGCCCGACCCCGGCGAGCAACGATACCGTTCCGGCCTGGCCGCGCCGGGACGCGCCGTCGATGGTGCGGGTCCATTCGTTATTTCGGCCGAGTCCGAAGCGGTAGCGGCGGTCGAGCCGGCTGGCGTCGGCAAGGCTGAGCCGGCCAAGCCCGGTCAGCCCGGCGACCAGCAAGGCGCTGCGCTGGCGGCCGACGCTCTCGTCGTCGGAGATGAAATCGGAAAGGTCACCGCCATCGATCGCCATGTCCGCGGCGCCAAGCGCCAGCATCGCCCAGCAACGGTTGCGCTCGGCGTCGTCCATGTCGTCGACCGCCGCCGCCCAGCGCAAGGCAGCGCGATCGAAGCCGGCCGCAAGCATCGCCGCGATGAGATCGGGAGCGATGTCCTGAAGCTCGGAATCGGGCGCGACCCGGGTCGCGGCCCGCGCCAGCATCGCGCGGGTCGCTTCCTTCTCGAGCGGCGAGCGGGCTTCACCGAGCAGCCGCCGGATGGCCGCGATTCGCTCGCTCTCGTCGCGGCCGACCATCGCCAGGCGAAGCTGCCAGGCGTCGCTCTCTCCAAGGTCGCTGGGATCGGTCGAATCGTAGATTTGGGCGTAGACATCGACCAGCGCCTGCGACGAGAAGACGCCGAGGCCGGTCGCCACACGAGCCGCGGCAAGTCGCGCTTCGGGAGCCAGGATCGGCGCCCGCGCCTGCCACGCCAGCACTCGCGGCGCGGCGTTCTTCATCAGTCGTTCGGGCGGGACCATGCCGGTGGCGGTGGCTAAGCCGAATCGCCAGATGTTGAGCGTGGCCACCGGGTCCCACTCGACAGTCACCGAGCGCGAGGTGTCGGCGCCGGCACCGACGACCTTGTCGGCAAGGACCAGGTCGATCTGCTGGAAACGGCCGCGCCGCCGCGCCGCCTCGATGTCGGACGCGGCGACTTCGCTCGACCCCGACAGCGAAGCGCACATCGCGCGGACCAGCGGCATGATGTCGCGCTCGACCCGCTCGAGGCCGCCCCTCAACGGGCACAGGCCGGACGGGTCGGCATTGGCGAGCGCGCTCTGCGCCGCCACCTGGAACAGCTTGGGCGAGAAATCGTCGACGTCGACACCGGAGACCAGTATCCGGGCGCCGTCGGCCTCGCCCATGCGCAGCAGCAGCCAGGCGCGCTCAGCGGCCCAATCCGCCGGATGGACGTCGGCCGGCGCCCGGGCCCCGGTGAGCAGGGCGTTGCGAAGCAGGACATGGCCCCAGCGCGATGCCAGCGGCGCCTCGGTGGAGCGCATCAGCCGCGACAGGAACCTGCCGCTCGACGTTCCCCACATCCCCTCGCCAAAGCCGCCTTCGCCAGCCGGGATCGGCCCGGCCAAAGCGGGGTCGCGCTCGGAGCCGGACGGAAGCTCGATTTGCGGGACCGGCTCGAGCAGCGCGGCCTGCTCCTCGGTGGTCAGGTCGCCAAGTACCGTCTCGACCACATCGCTGATCTCGTTGCGCCGAGCCGGCGACGACTGCTGGGGCGCTGGCGCGGTGGTATTGGCGGGCGCAGGCTGGGGCTGCTCGCCGAAGCCGGGCGGGAGGATCGATTGCGGGTTGTCCTGCGCCAGGACGACGCCGGCGGTGGCCGCGGCGACGGCGGCCAGCAGCAGCCTAGTTCGCCGCATTGGCCACATTCTCTTCGATCACGGTCTGCGGCACTTCCTCCACGCTGGCCGACAGGAAATAGAGCAGGCCGCCCGCCAAAATCAGCAGGAACAACAGGATCATGGCGATTCGCGGCATCGAAAGGTCCCGGCTGTGAGTGAGCGATTCCGGCGCCTTTTGCCCGACCATTGAACCCCATGTATAGCCCCGCCCAGTGGAAAAAGCTGCCGTGGAACTGACTGAGCGCCTGGATCGCCCGATCGTGCTGGTCGGCCTGATGGGCGCCGGCAAATCGACCGTCGGCCGGCGCTTGGCCAAGCGGCTGGGGTTGCCGTTCGTCGACAGCGATTCGGCGATCGAGGACGCCGCCGGGCTCACCGCCGCCGAGGTGTTCGAGCGGTTCGGCGAGAGCGACTTTCGCGACGGCGAGCGCCGCCTCGTCGCCCGGCTGGTCGACGGCAGCGTCGGTGTCATCGCCACCGGCGGCGGCGCGTTCGTCGATCCGCGCACGCGCAAGCTGCTCAACGAGCGCGCGATCACCGTCTGGCTCGACGCCCCGGTCGATGTCCTCAGCGAGCGCACCGGGCGGCGCGACACCCGCCCGTTGCTTCGAACTGACGATCCCAAGGCGACTCTCGAGCGACTGGCCGAGCAGCGCCGCTCCTCCTACGCCGAGGCCCATCTGCGCGTGCGCAGCGGGCGCGGCGGCCACAATGAGGTGGTCGAGCGAATCATCGCCGCGGTCGCCGAGCATCTCGACAAGTGAGTCGCGAGGACAAGTCGGTCATCGTCGGCGACCTGGCTGGCGCGCTCGGCGCGATGGCCGAGATCGGCGGCGGGCACCGGCTGCCGCTGATCAGCGATGCCCATGTCCACGCGCTCCACGGCCACCGTCTCGCCCCGATCGTCGATCAGCCGCCGATCCTCATTCCCCGCGGCGAGCAGGCCAAGAGCTGGGCGGTACTGGCCGCGATCATCGATGAGCTGGCCTTGCGCGGAATCGCGCGGGGCACGCCGATCATTGCTTTTGGCGGCGGCTCGGTCGGCGACGTCGCCGGCCTCGCCGCCTCGCTCTACAAGCGCGGTTCGCCAGTCATCCAGCTTCCGACCACCCTCCTGGCCCAGGTCGACAGCGCCATTGGCGGCAAGACCGCAATCGATTCGGGCGGTCTCAAGAACGTCGCCGGGACCTTCCACCCGCCGGCGCTGGTGGTGGCCGACCCGGGCCTGCTCGATACGCTCGACGAGCGCCAGCTCGCAGCCGGTTTCGCCGAAGTCGTCAAATACGGGTTGATAGACGACCCGAATTTTTTCGCCTGGTGCGAGGCGCATGGCCGGGCGCTGCTGGCAGGAGATCGCGATGCGCGCGCCCACGCCGTGCGCCATTGCCTTGCCGCCAAGGCCCGGCTGGTCCGCCCCGACCCGCTCGACCGTGGCGGATCGCGCACCCTGCTCAACCTTGGCCACAGCTTTGCCCACGCCATCGAATCCGCGGCCGGAATCGGGCGGCTGCTTCATGGCGAAGCGGTCGCGGCCGGCCTGGTGCTGGCCTTCCGCTTCTCTGCTTTCCTCCGGCTGTGTCCCGAGGTCGACGTCGAACGCGTCGCGGCGCTGCTCGCCTCGGCCGGCCTGCCGACCCGGCTCGACCAGGTCGGCGTTCGCGGGCATCGGCTGCTCGAATGGATCGATCACGACAAGAAGAATGCGGGCGGCGATCTAGTCCTGGTTCTTGTGCACGGGATCGGCCGGGCCTTCATCGCTCGCCCGGCTGATCGGGCCGCCCTTCGCGATTTCCTCGCCGCCGCCTGACTCGGCCTCGTCGGCCAAATGGCGGTCGTGGCCGAAGCTTCGCTCCTGTCCGGCATGGAGGTCGCCGGTCTCATTCTGGCGCTCGAGCCTCTCCTGGTCGCGCTGGCGATACTCGCGCTCGACCCGTTCGACTTCGTAACCGCTGAGCCCCGCCGCCGTGAGCGCGGCGCGACCCATGCTTACGGCGCTCTCGAACAACTCGCGCTGGGCGAAGGTCAGGCCGAGCTTGCCGACCTCCATCAGGTGGACTCGGTCGAACGCGCGAACCAGAATCGCCGCCTGCGGAAACGCCTCGATCACGGCGGCTAGCGCGGTCGGGTTGAGGCCGCCGTCGCTATTGTCGTTGCAGAAGGCAATGATCCGCGCATTGTCCGCGCCCGCGGTCCGAAGCAGGTCGACGCGAGTCCCGTCGCCATAATAGACCTTGGTCCCGAACTCGTCGGCGCGCTCGATCATCCGCGGCTGCTTGTCGATCAGGGTCACGCCGATCCTTTTGGCCTGCATCATCTGGGCGACGGTCTGGCCGAAGCGGCCATAGCCGACGACGATCGCCGGGGTTTCGGGGGAGGCTTCCGGCCCGTCGAGGTGGGCGGTGCGCTCCTCGCGGCGGTCGAGCCAGTCGGTCAGCCGCATCAACAGCGGGGTGGTCGCCATCGACAAGGTGATCACCGCTCCAAGCAGCGATGCGGCTTCGGGCAGGATCAGTTGCGCTGCGGCCGCCTGAGCGAACAGCACGAAGCCGAACTCGCCGGCCTGGCTGAGCAGCAGGCCGAGCCTGACCGAGCGCCGCCAGTCGTTTCCGAACATCCGCGCCAAAGCGGCGATGACCAGCCCCTTGATGACGATGACGGCAAGCGCGATCGACACTACGAACACCGGCTGCGAGAGCACCGTTCCGATGTCGAGCAGCATCCCAACCGACAGGAAGAACAGGCCGAGCAGGATCGAGCGGAACGGTTCGACATCGCTCTCGATTTCGTGGCGGTAGGGCGATTCGGCGAGCATCACGCCGGCGATGAACGCTCCGAGCGCCACCGACAGTCCGAGCAAATGCATCAGCGCCGCCGCAGCGAACACCGTGAACAGGCCGGCGACGATGAAGAATTCCTGCTCGCCGATTCGCCCGATCAGCCGGAACAGGGGGTTGATCAGGAACCGCCCGGCAAGCACCAGCCCGGCGATCGCAAGCACGGTGTAGAGCGCGAGCGTCCAGCCGCCCGGATCGCTCGGCTCGGGCGGGACACGCGACATCGCCGCGATGATCGTGATCAGCGGAACGATCGACAGGTCCTGGAACAGCAGGACCGAGAAGGCGCGTTCGCCGCGGGGGGTGTTGAGAAGCCCCTCGTTGCGAAGCATCGGCAGCACCTGTGCGGTCGACGACAGGGCCAGCGGAAGGCCGATGGCGAGTGCTGCCGCGGGACTGACCCCGAGCGCCCAGTAGATAAACAGGCTGATCGCAAGCCCGCAGATCACGACCTGCGCGAGGCCCAACCCGAAGATGTCCTTGCGAAGCCGCCACAGCCGGTTCGGGTGAAGCTCGAGCCCGACGATGAACAGAAGCAAGGCGATGCCGATTTCGGCGATTGCCGAAATGCGCTCCGGCTCGGTCACCAAGCCGAGCACGTGCGGGCCGATGAAGATGCCGCCGGCGATGTACCCCAGCGTGGCGCCGAGGCCGAGCTTCCGGAAAATGGTCACGAACAGCAGCGCCGTTCCGAGCATCACCGCGCCATATTCGACCATCGTCGCCGCGGTTTTGGCGGCTTCCTGGGTCTCCGCGACGGTGGTGGCTGCGCCCAGGAGGAGCGTCGGGCTCACCGGCTGGCCGCCGCGATGGCCGCGACCAGCGCGCGGAACGGAAGCAGGATCACCTCGTGGCGGCTGGGGCGTTCGAGCGCCGGTTCGAGGCTGGCAAGTTCGGGCCAGTCGGCGGAAGACGGAAGATCGCCCCTCAGCCACTGCTCCACAAAAGCGAGCTGCGCTTCGGCGGCGTCAAGGTCGAGCCCCACGGCCCGAGCGCCCATCAGCGCCGCGGCCGCCTGCCCGTAGGCACAGGCCTCAACCGCCTGGCGAAAATCCGCGACCCGCCCTTCGTCATCAAGCTCGACCGCGACCCGAACCCGGCTTCCGCAGGTGCGCGAGCGGCGCTCGACTCCGTCAACGAGTTCGCCGAACCCGACCTGCCCCGGAATCGCCGCCGCCAACCGCAATATGTCGCGGGTATAGGGCTCGCCAAGGCTCACGCCCGCCGCCATGTCGTCCCGCCAGGCCCGTCCTCGAGGAGGATTCCGTCGGCCTTCAATTCATCGCGGATGCGGTCGGCGGCGGCGAAGTCGCGTGCCTTCTTGGCGGCGTTGCGTTGGTCCACGCGCGAGTCGATTTCGCTTCTCTTTGCAGGGGTCATATCGAGAAAAAACCGAGTGAACCGCTCAAAGAAAAGACCCATCAGCATACCGCTTGCGGTGAGCGCTTTGGGATCATCAATTTGGAAAAGGCGAGATATAGCAAGGGGCGTGTTGAGATCATCGTTTAGTGCCGCAACTACGCTTTCATCGCAGTCTGCCGTCGTTAGATCACTTAGTTCGAAATACTCATTTGCAGAAAGCGTACGATAGAGCCTGTCCAGTGAGGCTTTCGATTGCTCGATCAGTCTGTCGGTCCAGGCGAGAGGCTGTCGATAATGCGCTGACAAGAGCGCGTAACGAAGCACGTCTCCAGAATGACCCGCCATCAGCAGATCCCCCGGCGTGACGACGTTGCCGAGCGACTTCGACATCTTATCGCTTCCGAAATCGACGAAACCGTTGTGCACCCAGTAGCGCGCGAGCGGCGCGCCATGGGCGCAGCGGCTCTGGGCGATCTCGTTTTCGTGGTGCGGGAAGATGAGGTCGAGCCCGCCGCCGTGGATGTCGATTGTCTCGCCCAAATGAGCGCGGATCATCGCCGAGCATTCGATGTGCCAGCCCGGCCGGCCGCGG
>DASTDT010000211.1:0-14648 GCA_035710225.1 Sphingomicrobium sp. | reverse complement strand
CACAGAAAGATCATTGTCATGAACGGTCGCTTCCTGATCAATCGCCAGCAAGGCAAGGTTCTTGGCGTTGCCGCCGGCCTTGCCGACTGGACCGGCGTCGATCCACTGCTCATCCGCCTCGGCCTGGTCGCCCTGACCCTGATCACCGGGCCGATTGCGATCGTGATCTACGTCCTCACCGCCTGGCTGGCGGCCGACCGCTAGACGCCGGCCGCTTTGCCGCCTGCCTGCATGAGGGTATAACTTGAGCAGCCACAGGAGAGTCGCGATGGAACGGCAGGGCGATGAAATCCACGTCAACGAGGAAGAAGCCAGCGGCGGCAGCCAGCCGCATATCGTTCGCTACATCCTCGGCGTCTCGTTGCTGCTGGTCACCGCTTTGCTGTCGCTGGTGTGGATCATCGGTTCGGTCACGCGCTGAAACTCCCAACTGTTACCGGCGCGCAACAAGTTGCGGTTACTTTTCGGTAACAAACGTTAACCCATTCCTTTAACATTTCCCTGTCGCCAGACTCTCGCCCGCAACAACTGCGGGAACCCGAATGGCGCCTAAAATCTTGCGCATCGCGCTGGCTTCATTAGCCGCCTGTTTCGCCTCCTCATCGCTCGCCCAGACCGTCGTCGGGCCGGATTCTGCTCCCGGTCGCTACAATCGCCTGCGCGACATGTCGGTCCGCCCGGGAGGGGCCATCACACCGGTTCGGCCCGACGTATTCGGAACCGCCGCGATCGGTGCCGGCGTGACGTTCTACGACGCCCGTTTTCGCCGAGTGTCGCTGGCCGACCGTGACCATCCCGAAATTCTCAAGCTCGCCGAAGGCCTACGCAGCCTCCCGCCGGAACAGCAATTGTCGATGGCCCAGGCCGCCGTACTGCGGCGGGTGCGCTGGACCCACGATCTCGACAACATGCGGGTTGCCGACTTCTGGTCGAACGCCGCCGAGACGCTCGAGCGCGGCACCGGCGACAGCGAGGATATCGCCATCGTCGTCATGCAGGTCCTCAAGGCCGCCGGTTACGACCCGCGCGATCTTTACATCAGCATCGGCCGCCATCGCCGCGCCGGGACCCACATCGTGCTTCTGGCGCGCGCGCCGTCCGGCTTCATGATGGTCGACGACCGCATCGGCCAGCCGGTCCCCGCGACCGCCTCCACGCAGTTCACGCCGGTCATGACGATCGGCTACGGCAAGAGCTGGCTTCACGGCCGCCGGGTCGCCGGAATGACCGCCCGCGCCGGAGCGCGCTGAACCATCGCTATTGGCGTCGGCCCCGGTCTGGGGCTAGGTTGACCTTCCGCTTCGAAAGGAAGGCCGTGATGCGCTTCGCCCTCATTCCCATCCTTGCGTTGCTCGCCGTGGCGCCAGCGACCGCCGCGCTCGAACGCGGTGCCAAGGCTCCGGGATTCACCACCACGGGCTCGCTCGGCGGCAAGGAGTTTAAGCTGACCTTGCGCGACCAGCTTCGCCGCGGGCCGGTCGTCCTCTATTTCTTCCCAAAGGCGTTCACCGAAGGCTGCACGCTGGAATCGCGGGCGTTCAGTCAGGCGATGCCCCAATTCCGCAAGGCCGGCGCCCAGGTGGTCGGGCTGAGCGCCGACGACATTCCAACCTTGAAGCGCTTTTCCAAAGAGGAATGCCGCGACGCCTTTCCGGTCGCCATGGCCACTCCGGCGATGGCCAGGGCCTACGATGTCGTCCTCAAGCAGAAGCCGGAGCTGACCACCCGCACCAGCTACGTCATCGCGCCCAGCGGCCGGATCGTCATGGTGCACGACGACATGAACTGGAGCGAACACGTAACCAAGACGCTGGCCGCCGTGCGCGCGCTCAAGCGCTAGGAGGCGGCAGTGGCCCGAACCATCACCAGTTTCGCCGAGTTCTGGCCCTTTTATCTGCGCGAACACTCAAAACCGGAGACCCGCGCGCTCCACTATATCGGCACCAGCCTCGCCGTCGCGTTCGCCGTCACGGCCGTGCTGTTCGGCCAATGGTGGCTGCTCCTGCTGTTCCCGGTCGCCGGCTATGCTTTCGCCTGGATCGCCCATTTCGGAATCGAGAAGAACCGCCCGGCGACGTTCACTTACCCGCTGTGGTCGCTGGCCGCCGACTTCAAGATGTGGGGCCTGTGGCTGAGCGGCCGCCTTGGCCCCGAGCTTCGCCGCGCAGGGATCGAGCGGTCATGAAGCGCGCGCTCGCTGCACTGGCCGCGCTGACGCTGGCCGGCTGCGCCACCATCATGCCGCCGGCGACGCCGGCCGACGCGTTCATGGCAGCGATCGCCCGCCACTGCGGCAAGGCCTATGCGGGGCGCGTCGTCACCACCGATGCTGCCGACAGCGATTTTGCGTCCAAGTCGCTGGTGATGCATGTCCGCGACTGCCGCGCGAACGAAATCCGGATCCCGTTCCACGTCGGCGAGGACCATTCGCGCACCTGGATCCTGACCCGGACCGCGACCGGCCTGCGCCTGAAGCACGACCACCGCCACGCCGATGGATCGAGCGACGTGCTGACGATGTATGGCGGCGAGACTGCGACTGCCGGAAGCGCGACGCGCCAAGAGTTCCCGGTCGACGCGGAGTCGATCGCCTTGTTCACCCGGGAGAAGCGTGAAGTGTCCAACAGCAACATCTGGGCAATGGAAATCCATTCCGCCATGTTCGCCTATGAGCTTCGCCGGCCGCCGATCCCGGGCGGGCGCTTCTTGCGCGTCGAGTTCGACCTCAGCCGGCCGGTTCCCGCCCCGCCGCCGCCGTGGGGCTCCTGACCCCGTCGCATCTTGCAACCGCTCGCCGCCTCCATAGTTAGGCCTGGTGAAGCGACCACAGGAGACAAAGACATGGCCGACGGCCCGATGGCATGCCCGATCGACGGGACGACGCTGATGATGAGCGAGCGGCAGGGGATCGAGATCGACTATTGCCCGACCTGCCGGGGCGTATGGCTGGACCGCGGCGAGCTCGACAAGATCATCGAGCGCAATAGCGCGAGCGAGCCTGCCGCCCCGCCGCCGACGCAGCAGCCGCAGTCCGCGCCGCCGCCTCAGCAGCCGCAGGGCGCCGCGTGGGGCCAGCAACCGCCGCCGCCGCAAGGCTATGGCTACGACCCGCGCTACGGCCATGGTCACAAGCCACATAAGCGGCGGAAGAGTTTCCTCGAGGAACTGTTTGACTAAAGGAAAGCGCGGGAGCAATTCCCGCGCCCAACTTCGCGAACTTCACCCATATCGAAGGGCACCCCCTTGGCGACTGCCGGGGACGCGTCGAGGCAATGCGCGCCGGCCGGTACGGTGCGGAGGTAGTGCGGTTTTTTTCGGAAGGGCGGCCCCGGGTCGTGGCGGGCGCGTGGGGCTCGCTTTGCTTGGACATCGGCCAGCTTGGAACAGAGGAAATCCAAATAGGACAGCGTTTTTGCGGGTCGCGGGTTATGGCTGGGCGATGAGCGCGATCCGAATCCTGGTCGATGCAGACGCCTGCCCGGTGAAGGACGAGATCTACAAGGTCGCGTGGCGACGCGGGGTGGCGGTGAGCGTGGTCAGCAACATGCGCATCCGCGTGCCCGACCATCCGCTGATCGCGCAGGTGACGGTGTCGGACAAGTTCGACGCCGCCGACGACTGGATTGCGGAGGCGGCGGACTCGAAGACGGTGGTGATCACCGGCGACATATTGCTCGCCGACCGCTGCCTGAAGAAGGGCGCAAGCGTGATCGGTCCCAACGGCAAGCCATTCACCGACGCCAGCATTGGCGGCGCCATCGCCACCCGCGCGATCATGGCCGACCTACGCAGCGGAGCAGGCGTGACCGGCGGCCCGGCACCGTTCGCGAAGGCGGACCGGTCACGGTTCCTGCAGGCGCTGGATGCGGCGTTGGTTCGGTTGGCGATGTCGCATCCGGCTTCGGGACGCAGCTGACCGGCGAACGAGCTGTGAAGTCGGCTTAGCCGCGCGCCGGCCGCTGCCGGTGCTGCTTGCGCTCCCGTTCCTTGAAACCGGCGTAGTCGCAGCCTGTACGCAGAATCCCTGATGGCGACAGGGCATCGACCGACTTAGACCTGTCCACCTCTCGGCCGGGAAGGGAACAGGCGTCTCATGACTCGTCATCTTCTATTCGCGTCCCTCCTCGCGGTGCCGCTAGCGACCGCGTCAGTTGCCCAGGTCGAGGAGGAAAGCCTATCCCGCTGGAAGGCGAACATGGCGCGGCACCAACAGGTGCTGATGCACGGCGTGCCGGCCCCCTATGCCAAAATGCGAGACCCGAGCCCGGACAGCGTGGCCAAGCTGCGCCGCGGGACCATGTTGTTCGACCGTAATTGCTCGGCGTGTCACGGCTGGAGCGGCAGGGGCACCGGCCCAGAAAGCTTCTTCCTCGTGCCCGCACCCGCCGACCTGCAATGGCTGGCACAAGCGCCCAAGGAAAAGGCCGACCCCTATATCTACTGGAGCATCGCCGAAGGCGGCGCGCGATTCGAGTCCGAAATGCCGCGCTACAGGCAGACCCTGTCCAAAGAGGATATCTGGGCTCTCACCGCCTACCTGAGGGCGGGGATGCCTTACGCCTCCCCCTGAATGGCGCCGGCCGAGGAAACCGCCTACCTTGCCCCCGGGCGTCCCGCCTGCGATCGGAACCAAGCCATGTCCAAGGGTCAGAAATCGAACAAGGAAATCCGCAAGCCGAAGAAGGAAGGGCCGAAGAAGCAGAATGCGTCCAACCCTTCGCAGAAGGCGGGCGTTGTGCGCGGGCTCGACAATATGAAGAACTGAGGCGCCGCGCGCGCAGCGAGCGGTTGCGAAAGCAATCGGGAGCCAGGGCGTAGAGACGGCGAAGTGCCACCGACCGGCTCGGGCCGGCAGAACGGGGCATGAAAAGGGCGGCCGCGGGGCCGCCCTTTCGTCGCCGGATTAGGCGGTCTCAAGAGGGGAAATAGTAGAGCGTCACCTGGCGCTCATATTCCTCGTTCCAGTCGGGTTCCTGGTCTCGGTGGAAGCGCGGGGACTTTTCCGGATCGAGCCTGGAGCGGTCGAAATTGATGACGTAGCCATCCTTGTCGGTGTCGTAGACGAGCCCTTTCCACGGCAGCGGATAATGGTCCTCGCCCATGCCGAAAAGCCCGCCGGAGCCGATGATGACGTTGCGGACCTGGCCGCTCTTCTTGTCGATCATTAATTTCCGGATGGTGCCGAGCTCCGAGCCGTCGCGGTCGTAGATCTTCGTGCCCTCGACCCGGTCCGATGCGATGCATGAACTCCCAGCCTGGTTGGCGTCGGTGTGGAATGCGGTGCGTGCGGTATCAATAACGATAGCAGCCTTCTCCTTTTTTCGGGGTTAAAGAACACCAACGGGGAGAAGGTGCAAAAGTTCCGAAAATCCGCCATTTTTCAACGATTTGATTAGCGCACCGGGCGGTTAGCCGAGCCGTCGGCGGTTGGCCTTGACCTTGCGGCTGTAGACGGTGAGGGCCTTCCGGGCGGCGGCTTCGGGGGTTGGAGCGCGGCCGGTGGCGGCGGCTCCGGCCAAGGCCCCTGCCAGCTCGAACCCCGCCGCGAGCTTCTCGCCGACCATCCGCTCGGCTTCGGTCACGGCGGCGGTTCCGCCGCTCATCATCCGCCAGGTGCGGAGCATCATCACCATATTGGCGTCGGCCCACAGCCGCGAGGTATCGACCATCAGGCGCGGCCATTGGCCGGCGGGGGCGGCAGTGCGACGGGTCATGGAATTCCTCTTTTCAAAAAACGGTTCGGGCACCCAACGCGCGCAACGGGATTATGGGGCCGGGCTTGATTGGGCGCGCGACCCGAAGCCCGCTGGGGGGGGGGCGGCTAGGGGCGGGCCGAGCGCCGCCATGCCCACCAGGTCGCGGCGAGAGCGATGGCGAGCGCGGCGACGGCGATGAGGCCGTAGAGATCGACCGCCTGGCTGTGGAGGACGGTGCTGGAGCGCTCGTCGAAATAGCGGCCGGCTTCGTTGTAGGGCAGGCCGCGGCGCTGCCGCCACAGCAAGCCCAGCGCGGCGGCGAGCCACGGGACAAGAGTGAGGGACAGAAGGGCGAGGCGCCTCATTCGGCGGGGACGTAGAGGTCGCCGCCCTCGCGGTAGCGCGCCGACATCTCCGCCATACCGGCTTCCGCCTCCGCCAAGGCTTCGGCGGACGAGGCGGCTTCGGGTGACCCGAGCTTCTCGTCGTCCAGTTTGGCGTTCTGCTTGGCGGCGAATTCGCGGACCTCCTGGCTGATCTTCATCGAGCAGAACTTGGGACCGCACATCGAGCAAAAGTGGGCGGTCTTGGCGCCTTCGGCCGGAAGCGTCTGGTCGTGGAACGCCTCGGCGGTGTCGGGGTCGAGCGACAGATGGAACTGGTCGCGCCAGCGAAACTCGAAGCGGGCCTTGCTCAAGGCGTCGTCGCGGACCTTCGCGGCGGGGTGGCCCTTGGCGAGATCGGCGGCGTGGGCGGCGAGCTTGTAGGTGACCACCCCGACCTTGACGTCGTCGCGGTCGGGCAGGCCCAAATGCTCCTTGGGCGTGACGTAGCAAAGCATGGCCGTTCCGTACCAGCCGATCATCGCCGCGCCGATGCCGCTGGTGATATGATCGTAGCCGGGCGCGATGTCGGTGGTGAGCGGCCCCAGGGTGTAGAACGGCGCCTCGCCGCACACCTCCAGCTGCTTCACCATATTCTCCCTGATCTTGTGCATCGGCACGTGGCCGGGCCCCTCGATCATCACCTGCACGTCCTGCGCCCAGGCGCGCTTGGTCAGCTCGCCAAGGGTATAGAGCTCCGCGAACTGCGCCTCGTCATTGGCGTCGGCGATGCTTCCGGGGCGAAGGCCGTCGCCGAGCGAGTAGGCGATGTCATAGGCCTTCATGATCTCGCTGATCTCGTCGAACCTCTCGTAGAGGAAGCTCTCGCGGTGGTGGGCGAGACACCATTTGGCCATGATCGAGCCGCCGCGGCTGACGATTCCGGTGACGCGGTTGGCGGCCAGCGGCACGTAGGGCAGGCGCACGCCGGCGTGGATGGTGAAATAGTCGACGCCCTGCTCGGCCTGCTCGATCAGCGTGTCGCGGTAGATTTCCCAAGTCAGCTCCTCGGCGACTCCGCCGACCTTTTCGAGCGCCTGGTAGATGGGGACGGTGCCGATCGGGACGGGCGAGTTGCGGACGATCCATTCGCGGGTGTCGTGGATGTTGCGGCCGGTGGAGAGGTCCATCACCGTGTCGGCGCCCCAGCGGATCGACCAAACCATCTTGTCGACTTCGGCGGCGACGTCGGAGGCGACAGCGCTATTGCCGATGTTGGCGTTGATCTTAACCAGGAAATTGCGGCCGATGGCCATCGGCTCGGTCTCGGGGTGGTTGATGTTGGCGGGGATGATGGCGCGCCCGCGGGCGACCTCGTCACGGACGAATTCGGGCGTGACGAAATCGGGGATGGCGGCGCCGAACGACTCGCCGTCGCGGGACTGGGCGAGCGCTGCCTCGCGGCCGAGGTTTTCGCGCACCGCCACATATTCCATCTCGGGCGTGACGATCCCGCGGCGGGCGTAGTGCATCTGGGTGACGTTGGCGCCCGGCCTGGCGCGGAGCACGCGGCGGCGGACGTTGGGGAAGGGCGCGACCCCGCCGGAACGGTCGGGGCCTAGCTGGCCATTGTCCTCGGGGCGGACCTCGCGCGCCGGGATTTCCTCGACATCGCCGCGGCCGCGGATCCAGTCGCGGCGAAGCTCGGCGAGGCCGGCCATGATGTCGATCCGCTGCGACGGGTCGGTGTAGGGGCCGCTGGTGTCGTAGAGCGTCACCGGCGGCTCTCCGGAGGAGGGCTCGAGGTCGACCGCGCGCATGGCGACCCTAATGCCGCCTCGCTCGACGAAGATCTTGCGCGACCCGCGGATCGGGCCGATGGTTACGGCTGGTTCATTGCGCGCGGGCCCCTGGCCCTCGCTTAACGTCGGCATGTCGGCCATCTTTTCCTCCCTACGCCGGAATGATCCGGATCAGGTTCGACGGGTCTCGGCAGCGCCGACTCTCAGCCATCATGGCTCCCCGGGAACGCGTTTCCCTTAAGCCCATGCTTGGCCCGGCGCCAGCGGCAAGGGCCGATCGGCGGCAAGCGGCCCTTGTCCATCCGTCGCGCCGGTGCGGCCGTTGGTCGAACGTGACTCCCGGCTGTATCAGAGCTATAATACAGCTTGGCCGTGCTTCAGAACGGGGAGTTGACCATGCGTACGATGATGACCAGCCTTGCCGCTTTCCTATCGGTCGCCGCGCTGGCTGCCGCGCCGCTCGCCGCCCAGATCGGCGTTCGCTCGACGACCTCCGCTCCGAACCAGGCCAGCGACGATGACATCGTCGTCACCGGCACCAAGAAGAAGAAGGAAATCGCCCAGGCGCTCAAGAAGCTGATCGAGCCGACCGGGCGGGAACAATTGGCGCGGTTCGAGGACAAGGTGTGCCCGATGGTGATCGGCATGCCGCGCGATTGGACGGCGACGATGACCCGAGCGATCCGCGAAAATATCACCGCGGTCGGCGGCAAGCTCGAGGCGCCCGGCTGCAAGCCCAATGCGCTGGCTATCTTCATCGACCAGCCGCGCGAACTGGTCGAGGCGCTTCATGACGCCGAGCCGCACCTGTTCAACATGACCCCGCGCGAGTTCCGTGCGTTCGCGGCTCTGCCCGGGCCGGTGTGGAGCTGGCACGTCACCGACATGCGCGACCGCGACGGCAACCAGGTCGCCCAGGGCTCGATGAACGGCAACGACTTCGCGGTCGTCAAGAACGCCGCCGCGAGCCGGCTCTACAGCAATGTACGCGAGGACATGATGGCCGGGTTCGTCGTCATCGACCGGCAGCAGACGGTCGGGCGAACCCTCCGCCAGCTCGCCGACCTGACGACCATGCACCTGCTGCTCGACGTCAAGCCGGGCGCGGGCAAGGAGGACATGGGCTCGATCCTGTCGTTGTTCGAGGCGCGCGGCGATGCCGGGACGGCGCCGGCGCGCTTCTCGTCATTCGATCGCGGCGTGCTCACCGGCTTCTACACCCAGCGCGAAAACAACCGCAGCGCCATCCAGCAGCGCGAGAACATCGCCGAAGCGATCCGCCGCGGCGCCGGCGAAGACGACGGCAAGCCCAAGCGCCGCTGACAAATAAAAGGGGCCGGACGTTACCGCCCGGCCCCGTTCAAAACATGCGGTTTGCCTAGCGTCCGCGGTTGGCGGCGGCCAGCGTGCGCTGCTCGGCGACCGACAATGTGCCGTCCTTGTTGGTGTCGGCGCGGTCGAACTGGGCGTTGGCCGGGGCGCGGTGCTCCGCCTTGCTGACCTTGCCGTCCTTGTTGGTGTCGAAGCGCTGGAGGAACGGCCCGGCATTGGCCTGCGGAAGCGGTTGGGCGGCGACCACTGCGTTGAACTCGGCGAGCGACAGCTGGCCGTTATTGTCCTTGTCGAGCTGCTTGAAGGCCGACTCGCGGCCCTTCAGGACCTGCGCCTTGCGAGCGGCCAGCGAGCGCGCTTCGGCGGCCTCGATCTCGCTCTTGTCGGTAAAGCCGTCCTTGTTGACGTCGACCGCGGCGAAGGCCGTGTCGAGCTGCTGCATGACGGCCGTCTTGACGATCGGCTGAGGCTGCTGCTGCGCGGCCGGCTGGGCCTGAGCAAAGGCGGGCGCGGTCGTGGCCGAAGCCAGCAGCGCGAAGATCAGAATTCGTTTGGTCACGTCATTCTCCATTTTCACTGTTTGTTATCGGGGGATTCCGGCGGCCTTCATTTCCGCCGCGGTGACGGTGCCGTCCTTGTCGGTGTCGATATTGTCGAAATAGCGCAGCTTGCCGGCGCGATGCTCGACGAGGCTGACTCGTCCGTCCTTGTTCAGGTCGAGCTGGGCGATGAACGGCTGGCCGTTGACCGGCGGCGTGCCGCTCTGGGTCTTGGCGAATTCGGCGAAGCTCAATTGGCCGTTGCGGTCGGAATCGAGTTGGCTGAACAGCGAGCGAGCCCACTGCGCCGAGCGGGCGACCGCGTCGGCGCGCTGGAAGGCCTCGGTCTCAGCACGGGTCACCTGGCCGTCCTTGTCGGCGTCCATCTTGCCGAATTCCCGGTCCATAGTCTGGATGTAGATCGCGCGTGGAACGCTGGCGGCGGGGCCGGCCGGCTGCGCGAACGCGCCGCTCGACGCGGCCACCAGGCACAGCAGGTAATAGCGATGAGGCAAAGCGTCGAATTCCCGTTTTCAAGCGCCGTCCCGACAGTCACGGCGGCCGCTTTCATTGGCGGCTTGTAGCGACTTGCCCTTGCGCCGCAATGAATGGCCGAGCATGGGCCCGCATTTGGCGCGCGGAGCGCGCTTACGCCGCAGCAGGTTCGCGCGCCCTAACCCCCGGTTCTTCGTCCCGGGCCACGCCAGCCGGCGCCGCCCGCTTTAATTGCGTTACCAGGTGTACGCGAGCCCGGCGGCGAGCTGCCACTGCGAGCGCTTGCCGCGCTGGTCGACCAGCGGGCTGTCGGCGATGTCGCCGGTCAGCCGGCTGTAGTTGGCGCCGGCGAAGGCGGACAGGCCGCCGGTCAGGTCTCCGGTAAGCGACTGGTTGACCAGTGCCCCGATCCGCCAGTTCTTCATGCCGCCTTC
Source organism: Sphingomicrobium sp. (assembly GCA_035710225.1). Classification (GTDB taxonomy): domain Bacteria; phylum Pseudomonadota; class Alphaproteobacteria; order Sphingomonadales; family Sphingomonadaceae; genus Sphingomicrobium. The sequence goes on along the minus strand of DASTDT010000211.1, from coordinate 4,027 downwards.
GGCTTCGTAGATGGGCAACGGAAATTCCGGGATCGCCGGCCCCTCGAAGGAATAATAATAGTCCGCATATTTGTCGGATACGAAATCGGCAGAGGCGGACAGGCCGACGAAGGTGCGCCGCGACAAGGGCGTTCCGAAATCGAGCACCGGCGAAATCACCGTCGATTTGTGCGCTCCGCCGACGTCGTGCTTGAGGTCGAGCCGGACGCTAAGCGCGTCATAAGGGTTGGTCAGCCCGTGGAAGGTCACACCGGCGAAGGCGCCGACCTCGAGCGCCATGTCGCGCTCGGGCAGGAGGTCGACGAAATCGTCCTTGACGCTGCCGGTGCGCTCGCGGCGAATTCCGACGATCGGCCCGAAGTCGAAGTCGACCCCAGAGGCGGGGCGGCGCAAGATATCGACGTAAAGATGGGTTTCGCGGGTGAAGAAGCTGATCCCGTTGACCCGCCCGCGGATGGCCGCGAACGGAGTCCCCTCGCTGTCGTTGGAACCCTCGTAATCGGGCACGAGCGCTCCGCCGACGGCGACCGTGAAGGTATCCGACTGATCGTTGGGATCGGGCAGCGGCGCATCGGCGCCCTGCGCAAGAGCGGGCGACGCGCCAGCCAGAAAGCAGGCGAGTAAGATCGATCGAACCATGATGCCCCCCATCTTTGGTGGCATCAGTCTTAACCTAAATCAGTGTTGGCGCAAATCGCTTTCAGTAGCTCTGGCGGTTCCACCGGCTGACTGTCCCGTCGGGGTCGGTGATAGTCAGCATTGCCCCCGGCCCGTCGGGGGGAAGGACGAACGCGTAGCGGACGCCGCAGCCATCGCGGAAATGCCAGCTCTCGCGCGCCTCGGCGCGCAGCTCGCGGACCCCGTAGCGAACGCGGTGAAGCAGGAAGCGATGGTCCTGGCGGCTGACGGTGACGCTCTCGCGGCCGCGGCGATAGACCCCGGCGAACTTGTCCACCGTCGCGGCATTGACGGTGGGATCGGTCGGGAAAATCGTCGAGGCACAATCGCCGCCGCCGTAAAGCTCGGCCGGCATTGGCGGCGGCGGGGGTGCCGGCCCGAGGCAGGCGGCCAGCGCCGTGGCGGCAACAAGGGGAAGCCAACGCATCACTCGGGCCATAACGCCCGACGACGGCAGCGGTGCCGCGATCAGTCCCCGGCGCCCGGATCGGGCGTGAAATACTTGTCGTACTTGCCCTCTTCGCCCTTGTGCTCGTCGGCGTCGGGGGGCGAGTCCTTCTTACGGGTGATGTTCGGCCATTGCGCCGAGAAGGTGGAGTTGAGCTCGAGCCATTTCTCGAGCCCGTTCTCGGTGTCGGGGAGGATCGCCTCGGCCGGGCACTCCGGCTCGCACACGCCGCAATCGATGCATTCGTTGGGATTGATGACGAGCATGTTGTCGCCTTCGTAGAAGCAGTCGACCGGGCACACCTCGACGCAGTCCATATATTTGCAGCGAATGCAGGCGTCGGTGACGACGTAGGTCATGGCAATGCGGCTCCCTCTGCTGCGTTCGCTAGGTCGCGCGTTGCGGCGCGTCAATCACCTCGTAGCAGGTGCGCGCCTCGCTGGCCGGGCCGCGCCTGACGGGCAGCGCGACGACCCGGATGACCCGCACCTCGCCAAGCAGCGGTAGCGTCACGGTCGAACCGGCGCGCACCTCGTCGCTCGGCTTTAGCACCCGCCGTCCGTCGATCCGGACCCGGCCGTCGGCGATGATGGCCTGGGCGAGAGTGCGGCTTCGAGCCAGGCGGATGAAGAACAGGAAGCGGTCGATCCGCATCCCCGCCCAGTCACCTTTTCTTGAGGTCGGCGAGCGCCCCGAAGGCGTTGCCAGGGCGTGGGGCGTGCTCGGTACGGCGCGGCCGGCGGTTGCCGCGCCATGCCCAGGCCTCGCCCTTGGGAATGAAGCCGACCTCGGCCATCAGCCGCTCGACCGTCTCCGGATCGAGCCCGAGGCTGGTGACCAGGGCGTTGTCGACGATCGACTCGTCGCCCTTCTGCCGGGCGGCGTGGGCGAAGGCAGCCAGCCGGTCGGCGAGATCGACCCGCAGCCACATCGGACCGAAACGGCGAAAGGCGAGGCTGGCGCCGCGCGGGTCGGCGCTTCCGTCGAGGGTCGCTGCGCCCGGATCGGGCAGCCGCGGCATGGCCAGGCCGGAGCGGATCGCCAGCAGGGCCCCGCGCCAGCGCTGGGCGCCGGGCTTGAGAAGCAGCGGCGCGAACAGGTCGAGCGCGCCGAGGCGCACGCGCAGCCGGTGAAGCGTGTGGCGGTCGGCCTTGTCGAGTGCGGCGACCTGCGCGGCGATCGCGCGGCGCGGGAGGATCCCGCCGGCGTCGGCGAGCATCGCGCTGAGCGCGCGTACGCCGGGCGCCACCTTGGGATCGGCGGCGGCCGCCGCCAATTGCCGGAGCGGTCGGACATGGCGGTCGAGCTCGCCGTCGATCCATTTTTCGAGGCGGGCGCGAAGCTCGGCCCGACGCTGGGCCGACAGGCGGTCGAGCGGACGTGCTGTGCGCACCGCCGGCTCGGTCAGCGAGCGGCCCGGGGCGAGGCGGGCGAGGATATGTCCTTCCCAGCCGATGGCGAGGCTGCCGCCGTCCTCGACGGTCAGCGAGAAAGCATGGTCCGGGGCCTCGAGCAGCGCCCTGGCGCGGCGGTCGAGCTCGTCGCCGAGACGGCGCTCGGCGGCGGCCAGCAGCAGGCGCTTGTCGGCATGGCGGGCCTGCGGATCCACCTTGAAATCGAAGCCGGCCAGATGCCCGATCGGCTCGGGACCGACGCTGACCTCCCCGTCGGCGGAGACCGTCACCGGCAGCGCGTCGGCGCCGCGCGCGCCGATGTCGCGCACCAGCACCGCCGTGCGCCGGTCGACGAAGCGCTGAGTCAGCGCCATGTGCAGCGCGTCGCTCAGCCGGGCCTCGACCTGGCGCGTGCGCTCGGCCCATTTGGCGGGGTCGGCCAGCCAGTCCGCGCGCTGGGCGATATAGGCCCAGCTGCGAATGCCGGCGAGGCGGTCGGCGAGGGCCTCTATGTCGCCCGCGACATTGTCGAGCCGGGTGACCTCGGCCGCGAACCATTCGTGGGCGACATGGCCGCCTTCGTGAATGTAGCTGAACAATCGCCGCACCATCCGCGCATGGTGCATCGGCCCGACTTTCCGGAAATCGGGAAGTCCGCACGCAGCCCACAGCCGTCGCGCGGCGTTGCCGCGCAGGTGCGCGATGGCGGGGTCTTCGGCCAGCGCTTTCAGGACGGCGAGGTCGATCGCCATTGGCGCCGGACGAAGCAACGGATCGTCGCTCTTCGCCTCGAGACTTCGGATGAGGGCGGTGACGTCGGTGAAATCGAGTTCGCTCGAGCGCCAGTAGAGATGGTCGAGGGAGCGGAAGCGATGCTCCTCGATGGCCTCGACCTCGGCCTCGCTGAACTCGGGCGCGTTGTCGCCGCCGAGACCCAATGTGCCGAAGCTGCCGTCCTTCTGGTGGCGCCCGGCCCGCCCGGCAATCTGCGCCATTTCGGAGATGGTCAGGCGGCGGTCGCGGCGGCCGTCGAACTTCTCGAGCCCGGCGAAGGCGACATGGGTAACGTCCATGTTGAGCCCCATGCCGATGGCATCGGTGGCGACGAGATAGTCGACCTCGCCGCGCTGGAACATGTCCACCTGGGCGTTGCGCGTGGCGGGCGACAAGGCCCCCATCACCACCGCCGCGCCGCCCTTGAAGCGGCGCAGCATCTCGGCCAGCGCATAGACCTGCTCGGCGCTGAAGGCGACGATTGCCGAGCGCGGCGGAAGGCGCGACAGCTTGACCGCGCCGGCAAAGCGCAGGGTCGAGAAGCGCGGCCGGCTGACGATCTCAGCCTCGGGCAGAAGCTCGCGGATGAGCCGGCGCAAGGTCGCCGAGCCGAGGATCAGCGTCTCCTCGCGGCCGCGGGCCCGCAGCATGCGGTCGGTGAACACATGACCGCGCTCGGGATCGCTGCCCAATTGCGCCTCATCGATGGCGGCGAAGGCGAACTGGTCGGGGA
>DASTDT010000210.1:0-15387 GCA_035710225.1 Sphingomicrobium sp. | reverse complement strand
GTCGATCTCCGACATCGCGGCGGGCAAGGCGAGCATCCCGCTGGTCGTGCTGACCGTGTTCTCGTTCATCGCCACCGTGCTCGGCGTGCTGACCGTGCGCCCGGCGCGGATCAGGGACTGGAAGGTCGAGCCGGGCAAGGCGAACATCATGTTCTTCGGCAGCTTCACCAACGTCACCAAGGAGCAGTATGTCGAGCAATGCGTGCGCTCGCTGGCCGATCCGGAGGCGTCCATTCGCGCAATGGCGGCCGATATCTACGACCATGGAAAGCTGTTGAAGAGCGACAAGTTCAGCTGGCTCTACTGGAGCTACTCGGCGTTCCTGTGGGGCATGTGGATCACCGCAGTTGTCGTAGTCGCCGATCTGTACATGGCCTAGAGCCAGCCGTGATGCTCATACCAGCGGGCGGTTTCGGCGAGCCCGCGCGGAGTGTCGATCTCGGCTCGCCACAGTTCGGGTGATGGGCGGCGGCCGCTGCTCGCCACCCAGTCGGAATGACAGAAATAGCTCGCCCGGTCGGGGGTGAGCTTGGCGCCTCGGCCGCGCAGCAGGCGGTCGATCCGGGCGGCGGCGCGGATCAGCGTGGCCGGGGCGGCGATGGTCCGGACATTGCGCCCGAAGGCCGTTCCCAACAGGCTTGCGAACCGGCGGTGGGTCCAGCCGGCCGGAGCGCCGTCGTCCGGCTCGACGATGAGCCCGGCCGGAGCGGCCGGCTCGGCCAGCGAAAGTAGCAGACGGGCAAGATCGCCGACATGGATCAGCGACAGCCGCCCCTTGGGCGGCAGGAGCACGATCCCGCGCCTGGCCATTCGGAACAGGTCGAGCGTCTCGCGGTCGCCGGGGCCGTAGACGGCGGGGGGCCGGACGATCGCCCAGTCGAGGCCCGAGGTCTGCACCGCCACTTCCGAGCGCGCCTTGCTCGCGCCGTACTGGGACAGCTGCGGCTCGCGCGCGGCGAGCGAGCTGACGTGGACGAAGCGCCGGATGCCCTGTTGCTCAGCGGCGGCGAGGAGGACCTTGGTTCCGGTGACATTGCCCAGCTCGAAACCGGCAGGGTCGGGCGCGTTGATGACCCCGGCAACGTGGATCATGGCGTCGGCGCCCGCGGTCAATTTCTCAAGGCTGGCCGGGTCCGACAGCGCGCCCTCAATCCAATCGACGCCGGCGCGCGGCGGTTGCGCGCGGCGGGCAAGGGCGCGGACCCCATGGCCTGCCGCGAGCGCCCGGTCGAGCAAGTGCGAGCCGACGAAGCCGGTTGCGCCGGTGATCGCGAGCTTCATAGCGGCGACCAGTCCGGCTCCTCCCCGAGCTCGGCGGTGCGCCGTTCCTCGACGTCGCCGAGATGGGCAACGAGCGCGTCGATGACCGGTTCGAGCCCTTGCCCGCCGGCGGCGCTGAGCGGGAACACCGGCTGGCCGCTGGCTTCGCGCAGTTCGGCGGACAAGGCGGCGATCAGCTCCTCGTCGATGGTGTCGACCTTGTTCAAGGCGACCACCACCGGCTTGTCGACCAGCCCGGCGCCATAGCTTTCGAGCTCGTCGCGGACGATCCGGTAGCTGGTGGCGACATCCGTGTCATTGGCGTCGACCAGATGGAGCAGGACCCGGCAGCGCTCGATATGCCCGAGGAAACGGTCGCCGATCCCGGCACCTTCGGCGGCGCCTTCGATCAGTCCGGGAATGTCGGCGACGACGAACTCGCGGCCGTGGACGCTGACCACGCCGAGCTGCGGCCGAGTGGTGGTGAAGGCGTAGGCGCCGACCTTGGCATTGGCATTGGTGACAGCATTAATGAAGGTCGACTTGCCGGCATTGGGAAGTCCAACCAGCCCGACGTCGGCGAGCAGCTTCAGGCGCAGCCAGACATACATCTCCTCGCCCGGCCAGCCGGTGCCGTGCTGGCGTGGGGCGCGGTTGGTCGAGGTCTTGTAGCTGGCGTTGCCGCGCCCGCCGTCGCCGCCCTTTAGAAAGACCAGGCGTTGCCCGACTTCGGTCAGATCGGCGAGCAGGCTGCGTTCCTCGTCGTCGGCGAGGACCTGGGTTCCGACCGGCACCTTGATGACCAGGTCGTCGCCGCCGGCACCGGTCATGTTTCGACCGGCGCCGCTCTTGCCGCGGGGCGCGCGGAAATGCTGGGTATAGCGAAAGTCGATCAGCGTGTTGAGGCCGGGCACCGCTTCGAAAATGATGTCGCCGCCCTTGCCGCCCGCGCCGCCGTCGGGTCCGCCATATTCAACGAACTTTTCGCGCCGGAAGCTGACCGCGCCCGGTCCGCCGGCGCCCGAGCGGATGAATATCTTGGCCTGGTCGAGAAAATGCATGCACCGCATGTAGGCGAGCGGCCGCGGCAATGAAACATGCCCGGTGAAGCACCGGACGGGCTTGACCATTAGTGTATTATGCGCATAACACGGATAAGACAGAGCAAAGGGGTGTGTAAAAATGCGTCGATCGATGATGGTTACGGCAGCTATTGGGATGGTCTCGGCGGCTCCGGCCACGGCAGTGCCTGCGGATTTCGCGAAGCAGGCGAATGCCGTCCTGGCTTCCGCCTATGCGCCCGATGCGCCGGGGGCGGCGGCGATCGTGATGGACGACGGCAAGGTCGTCTACGCGACCGGCCGCGGGCTAGCGGATGTGTCCAGCAAGCGGCCGATCGGTCCAGACACGGTGTTCCGCCTGGGCTCGATCACCAAGCAGTTCACCGCCGCGCTGGTCTTGCAGCTGGTCGAGGAGGGCAAGCTTTCGCTTAGCGACCCGTTGTCGAAGTTCCTTCCCGATTATCCCAAGCCCGGTGCCGACACGACCGTCGCGCAGCTCCTCAACCACACGTCCGGGATCCAGAGCTACACCGGGATTGCGGGCTGGATGGCCGGGCCCAAGCCGGCGCGGGCGGTAACCACCGAAAGCCTGATCGCCGAATTCAAGGACATGCCGAGCGAATTCGATCGCGGCACGAAGTGGGATTACAACAACAGCGGCTACGTGCTGCTTGGCGCGATCATCGAGAAGGTCACGGGCAAGGCGTGGCACGAGGCGCTTGCGGAACGCATCACGCGGCCGCTCGGCCTGACCAGCATCCGTTACGGAGTGGGGGAGGAGAAAGTGCCCGGAATGGCTACCGGACACACGCTGGACGACAAGAAGGTCGTTCCGTCCCGCCCGATCCACATGAGCGTTCCCCACGCCGCGGGCGCTCTGCTCGGCAATGTCCGGGATCTCGCAAAATGGTCGCACGCCCTTCATCACGGTAAGGTCGTCAAAAGCGAAACCTACCGCCAGATGATCACCAAGACGCGCCTCGGCGACGGAACCGAGCATCCCTACGCATTCGGGCTTCGCCATGAGGACGTGCGCGACCGCAAGGCGATCGGTCATGGCGGCGGCATCTTCGGCTTTTCGACCTATGCGTTGTACGTGCCTTCGGAGGACGTGTTCGTCGCGGTTCTGACCAATTCCGACGCACCGCAAACCCCGCCCAGCATTGCCACCCAGCGGCTCGCCGCACTGGCGATCAACAATCCCTATCCGAGCTTCGCCAGGACGAACGTTGCGCCAGCCGCGATCGAGCCGCTTTTCGGACTCTACAAGTCGGATCTCACCGAACGGCGGTTCTTCGCCCGGGACGGCAAGCTGTTCACCCGTCGTGCTGATGCCTCGGACATGCCGGTCTATGCGGCCGGCGACGACCGCTTCTTCTACGGCGAGGACAGCCTGACCTGGTTCAAGGTCAAGCGCGACGCTTTCGGCAAGCATGTCATGGAGATGTATCACGGCGGCGGCGACGAAGCCGAAGTTGCCACGCGCATCGGCCCAGTCCCGCCGGAAGCGCCGGCGGTGAAGTTGTCGCAGGCGACTCTCAAGCGCTACGCCGGCACCTACCGGATCGGCCCGGCGCCGGTCGTCGTCGCCTTGGGCGACGACGGGCGGTTGACGGTCAAGCTCGGCCAGCAGCAGCCGGTGGCGATCGAGCCGCTGAGCGAGACCGAGTTTCGCGCCATCGGCCCCAACGCCAAGGTGAGGTTCGAAAGCGCCGGCAACGCCGTCAGCCGGATGGTCCTCATCCAGAACGGCCGCGAGCAGGCGGCCGAGCGGGTTAACTAGTCCGGCTGGTCGCCGACCAGCGCAAGCACCTGGGCGACGGCGATGTCGCGCACGGCGGTGGGGTCGTCGCCGGTCGCCGCGGCAATCTCCGGCCCGACCAGGCTGTCGCCGATGGCCAGCAGCACCAGGCCCAGGATCACCTGGTCCATCGCGCGCTGGTCGCCCTCGGCACGGAAATCGGCGAGGATCGATGCAACCGTATCGGTCACCGGCGCGAGCGCCTCGCGCTGGCGGGTGAGCGCGATCCAGCCGATCAGCTCGCCGACCTGCTCGGCACGAAAGGCGTCGAACATCGCGTCGACGACATGGCGCACGTCGGCCTCGCCGCGGCGGCGCTTGCCGATCGCTTGGCGAATCGATGCGGCGACCGTCGCCGCGATGCTTTCGGCTAGCGCCCGGTGAAGCCCGGCGGCCGACCCGAAATGGTGGAGCAGATTGGCGTGGGTGCGGCCGACACGGGCGGCAACGGCCTTGAGCGTGACCGCCGCCGCGCCTTCATCGCGCAGCAGTGCGCGCGCGGCAGCAATCGCAGCAGCGCGACTTTCCGCCTGCGGCAGTCGCTGTCTAGTGAGAGTTATTGACATTATTGTCAGCTAGTTCCAGTCTGAGCCGGAGCTTGGAGGGAACGAATGAGTGTTGCAAGCGCGGCCGCCCGGTCGCCCACCCCCGCGGACCTGACGATCACTCCGCGCGACCTTCGCTTCGGCGCGGGCGCGGGGACAGGTCGGTGGTGGCACGGCGGCGACCCGTTCGCGACCGCGCTCTACAACGCGCTGTCGGCGACCTTTCCCAAGGGCGAGGCGTTCTTCGTCGACAGCGTCCGGCGTTACATGGACGGCACGCCCGCCAAGCTGCGCGAGGAAATCAAGGCGTTCACCACCCAGGAAGTGATCCACAGCCGCGAGCATGCCGCGTTCAACCGCCGGGCGTCCGATTCCGGCTACGATCTTGCGAAGCTTGAAGCGCGGGTCGAACTGCGCCTGGCGATCATCCGCTCCAAGCCGCCCATCGCGGCGCTGGCGGCGACGATGGTGCTTGAACATTTCACCGCCATCCTTGCCCACCAGCTGCTGGCCGATCCGAGCCACCTCGAGGGTGCCGACCGGTCGAGCGCGGACCTTTGGCGCTGGCACGCGGCCGAGGAGATCGAGCACAAGGGCGTTGCCTATGACACCTGGCTTGCGGCCACGCGGCACTGGCCGTGTTGGAAGCGCTGGAAGGTCAAGGCAAAGGTCATGCTGCTGGTGACCAGCCACTTCTTCCCGGATCGCCTGCGCGGCGCTGCGGAGCTTCTCCGCCAGGACGGGATCACGGGCGCACGGGCGTGGTGGGGCCTGCTCCGCTACGGCTTCCTGACGCCGGGCATGTTCCGCAAGATCCTCGGCGCCTGGGCGAGCTTCTTCCTTCCCGGCTTCCACCCTTGGAACCACGACGACCGTGCGCTGATCGCCGGCTTCGACCTCGGCGGGACCTACGGCCAGCAGACGGCCCGCAAGGTCCGGCGGGCGCGCGCGGCCTAGGCTGCCAGCGCCCCCGCCGCCGACGATCCCCCGGCGAGATTCTGGCGCATCAGGATGGCTTCCGAGTCCCGCCCGCGCGCACAGCTATAGTGTGCGGCGCGAATGCCGGTGGCGAGAAAGCCGAGCTTTTCGAGTACCCGGCCCGAGGCGGGGTTGTCGGCAAAGTAGGAAGCGTCGAGCCGGTCGAGACCGATGGTCCGGGCGATCTCGATCATCTGCCGCCCCGCTTCCGTGGCGTAGCCGCGTCCCCAATGCTCGCGCGCAATCCAGTAGCCGAGCACGACCGCGCCCGAGGGCTTGCGGATGAGCCCGCACGACCCGACCAGTTCGGGCGCGCCGTCCGTGCGCGCGAACAGCAGGAGGTTGGGAAGCACCGGGTCTTTCGGCGCCGCAAGGAACGCGCTCGCCTCGGCCAGGCCATAGGGCCATGGCGCATCGGCAAGGTTGCGAACGATCGTCTCGTCGGCGATTGCTTGTGCCAGCGCCGGCGCATCCTCTGGCCAGCCCGGTCTCATCAACAAGCGTGAAGTCCTCGCGAACATCCCGGTCTTCCCCTCTTTTCGCGGCGGCCCTTAGCGGCCGGCCGTGACAGTTTCGGGAGAAGAAAAAAGGGAGAGGAGGGGGGTGCCCTCTTCTCCCTTGAATGGATGTCCGGCTGACCGTCGATCCTGGGCGACCCCTCCTGGGATCGGCCCGTCGTCGACCGGTCCCTATTTTGCTTCGGCTTGTGCCGCCATCGCCTCGATATGGACGTACTTGCGGCCAAGCTTGCCGTCGCGGAACGCAACGCGGCCGTCGATCAGTGCAAACAGGGTATGGTCTTTGCCCAGGCCGACGTTGTCGCCCGGGTACCACTTCGTTCCGCGCTGGCGCACGATGATGTTGCCGGCGCGAGCGCTCTCGCCGCCGAACTTCTTTACGCCGAGGCGCTTCGATTCCGAATCGCGGCCGTTACGCGACGAGCCGCCAGCTTTTTTATGTGCCATGGTAAGTGCTCTTACTTCTTCTTGGGGGCGGGCTTGGAGGCCGCCTTCTTGGCCGGCGCCTTAGCAGGTGCAGCATCCTTTGTCGACTTGGCCGCCGGCTTTTCAGCCTTGGCAGCCTTCGGTGCGGCGTCGGTCTTCGCCGCAGCCGGCTTTTCCGCCTTCGCGGGAGCGGGCTTGGCGGCCGCCTCGGACTTGGCCGGGGCTTCCGTTTTCGCTGCCGCGGGCTTTTCCGCCTTGGGCTCGGCCTTCTTCTCGGCCTTCTTGCCGCCGATCGACACGATCTCGAGGATCGTGTGCTGCTGGCGGTGGCCCTTCTTGCGACGATAGTTGTGGCGGCGGCGCTTCTTGAACACCGTCACCTTGTCGCCCTTGGCCTGAGCAACGATCTTCGCCGCGACGGTGAGACCGCCCGTCGACTTGAGGTCGCCGCCTTCGCCTGCGAGCAGGACGTCGGTCAGATCGACATTGTCGCCCGCCTCGCCGGCCAGCTTTTCAACGACGATCTTGTCTCCCGGGGCAACGCGATATTGCTTGCCGCCCGTGCGCACGATTGCGAACATTGGCCTCTTCTCTTCGATTATGACACTTGCCGCCCGGACTTGCCGCCCGCGCGATAAAGCGTGCCGCCTAAGCATGGGGGGCGTTCAAGTCAACCGCGGCGGGCGCCCGGCGAACAGTAGCAAAACGGTCACAGACCGGTCCAAAAGTGATGAATCGCTGTCGGCCGCGCTTTACCGCCTTTAATTTTCGGCGCTTTCTCAGGGCATTGGCTCAGGCCATTCGGCTCGGGCTGCGCTGAAGAGGGGGGCTTTCATGTCCATCGCATCTCGTCACCTGTTCCTGTCGGGCCTTTCGGCTCTCGCTCTGGCCACACCAGCCGTCGCTCAGCAGAACCAGCAGGCGGTTCAGGATCCGCCCACTCCCGAAGCCGCGGCGCAAATGGACGAGGAAGACGCCATCGTCGTTACCGGCACCCGGCGGACCGACCGGACAGTAGCCAATTCACCGGTCCCGGTCGACGTCATTACCGCCGAATCGCTGAGCCAGACGGGTCACACGGAGCTCAACAGGGCGCTGACCCAGGAGGTGCCGAGCTTCAACTTCCCCCAGCCGTCGATCACCGACGGCACCGACGTCATCCGTCCGGCGACCTTGCGCGGCCTTAGCCCCGACCAGACCCTGGTGCTGGTCAACGGCAAGCGGCGCCACACCTCCGCCTTGCTCAACATCAACGGCTCGGTCGGACGCGGCAGCTCGGCCGTCGACATCAACCTCATTCCCTCGATTGCCCTGTCGCGGGTCGAGGTTCTGCGCGACGGCGCCGCCGCCCAGTACGGGTCGGACGCGATCGCCGGCGTGATCAACTTCCAGCTTCGCAACGCGCCGTCCGGCGGCCGGGCGAGCATCACCTACGGCCAATATGTCACCGAGCTCGACGGCGTCGAGGATTACAACGGCGTCATCGTTGGTCCCGGCAATACGCCGGTCTTTGCGCCGGACAGCACGAGTGGAACCAACGTCCTCGCGCTCGACTATGGCGACGAGCGCACGCGCCGCGACGGGCGGACCGTGACGGTGGCCGGGGTCGCCGGCATTCCGGTGCTTCGCGACGGCTATCTCAACCTCGCCGCCGAGTATCAGGATCGCGAACCGACCAATCGCACCGGTGCCGATCCCCGCCGGCAGTACCCACTGGTCGGCGCGGCGCTCGACCCGCGCGAGCTGACCTTCAACCGCTTCAGCCATCGCTACGGCGACGCCGACGTCGAGGATCTGAAGCTGTTCATCAACACCGGCGCGCCGCTCGGCGACAGCGGCATCGACGTCTACTGGTTCGCATCCTACGGCGATCGCCAGGGCGAGAGCGCGGGCTTCTATCGACTGCCGAACGACTCGCGCAATTTCCCCGGCATCTATCCCGACGGCTTCCTGCCGCTGATCACCACCGACACCGACGATTTCTCCAACGTCGTCGGAGTTCGCGGTGACCTGGCCGGCTGGCGCTGGGACCTGTCGGGCAACGCTGCCATCAACCGCGTCGACTTCCGGATCGAGAACAGCCTCAACCGCTCGTTCGGGGCCGCTTCGCCGACCGAGTTCGATTCGGGCGGCCTGCGCTACGGCCAGGCGCTCGCCAACCTCGACGTCAGCCGCGACCTGTCCTTCGGGTTCGCGACCAAGACGACCTTGTCGCTCGGTGCCGAATACCGGCGCGAATATTTCGACATCCGCCCCGGCGAGTTCCTCAGCTACGCCAACGGGCCGGCCGGCGGACCTCCCGGCGCGCAGGTGTTCCCAGGCTTCCAGCCGGTGATCGGCGGCCAGCGCGTCGACAAGAAGCACAAGCGCAGCAACGTCTCGCTCTACGGCGAAATCGACAGCGACATCTCGGACCAGTTCAGCATCCAGGGGGCGCTTCGCTACGAGGATTATTCGGACTTCGGATCCGACCTCAACTGGAAGGTCGCCGGACGGTGGGAGCCTGCGGAAGGCTATGCGCTGCGCGCTTCGGCCTCGACAGGCTTCCGAGCGCCGTCGCTTCAGCAGCAGTTCTACGCGGCGCAGGCGACCAACAACGTCGCCGGCGTGCTGCTCGATACGGTCACGCTGCCGGTCGACAATCCCGTCGCCCAGGCGCTCGGGGCAAGCCCGCTTGAGCCGGAACAGTCGTTCAGCCTTTCGGGCGGCGTGGTGTTCAGTGCCATTCCCAGGCTCAACGTCACGCTCGACATCTACCAGGTCGACATCGACGACCGCATTCTCGTCACCGACAACCTCCAGGCCACGCGAGTCGCCGGCGTGCCATGCGGTCCGCCAACCCCGAACTGCACTGCAACCGGGCAGGCGATCGCGACCATCCTTAATGCCGCTGGCTTCAACACGGTGACCGCCGCGCGGTTCTTCATCAACGGCATCGACACGCGGACCAAGGGGCTCGACCTGGTCGGCACCTACCGTTTCCCCAACTTCGTCGGCGGCCGGCTCAACCTCACCGCCGGCCTCAACCTCAACAAGACCAAGATCCGGAAGAATTCCGCCGTTCCGGGCGCGCTGTCCGAGGTTCCCGGACTGGTGCTGTTCGGGCGCCAGGAGTCGCTCCGGCTGGTCGAGGGCCAGCCGCGCAACAAGCTGAGCTTCTCGGGCGACTACGACCGCGACTGGTTCGGGATGACCCTTCGCGCGACCCGCTACGGCAAGACGCTCGACGCCGGGGCCAACGAGTTCCAGGACATCAAGCTCAGTGCCAAGACCATTACGGACCTCGAGCTTCGGGCCAAGCCGATCCGCGATCGCCTGACTTTGGCGGTCGGCGCCAACAATCTGTTCGACGTCTATCCGGACGACACCCCGCGCGGACGCGCGGTCGATCCGGCGACCGGTCTTCAAGCCAATTATCCGGTGACCCGCTATGTCACGCCGTACAGCAACTTCTCGCCGTTCGGATTCAACGGGCGCTATCTGTACGCCCGGGCGTCGGTGACGTTCTAACGCTGGCTGGGCGCGGCGTCAGGCCGCCGCGCCCGCCTTTTTGCGGAAGTCCTAGTGCCGGTGCTGCGGCCGAAGCCGGTAGCGGCCCTTTGAGAAGCCGTCGAACAGGCCCTCGATGGCCGGATGGTCGACCTCGCCATTCTCGTCGTCGGCGACGAGATTCTGCTGGCTGACATAGGCGATGTAGCTCGACTCGCTGTTCTCGGCGAGCAGGTGGTAGAACGGCTGGTCCTTCGACGGCCGGATTTCCTCGGGGATCGAATCGTACCATTCGTCGCTGTTGGCGAACTCGGGATCGACGTCGAAGATCACTCCGCGAAAGTCGAGCAGGCGATGGCGAACGACTTCGCCGATGGCGAAGCGTGCCGCCGGATAATAGGGGCTTTCGTCGGGACGCGAGTTGGTCATGCGTTCCTAATATGGCGGCGGATGCGGGCTAGGCAAGGGCGGGCTAGGCAAGGTTCAGCGGCGCTGCTAGAGGCGCGCGACCGACCCGCCCCGCCAAGGGCGTCCAGGCAAATCCGCCGATGCGGACCCTCTGCGGAGAGGTGGCTGAGTGGTCGAAAGCACCGCACTCGAAATGCGGCGTGCCGGTAACGGTACCGTGGGTTCGAATCCCACCCTCTCCGCCACTTATTCCTTGCACCAGCCTTGGTCCGCTGCCGGTCCGCACCGCCTCGGAACAGGCGCCTTGATCCAATGCTACAGGCCAAACGGGTAAGTTTCGGGCGCCCCGTGCGGCTTCTCGTGGCCGAGCGGCGTGACGGCCGACGTCTGCTCGAACCAGAGCCAGCAATCGAACTGCTCGGACAGAACAGCCTCGAAATAATGGCTCAGAAGTTCCGACTCCGGGCGGTACACTACGCCGATCGCGCGCTCCAGACGCGGTACGCTGAGCAGTTCTTTGACCCGCGAATGAGCGGGGTTACGCCAGTCCGTCAGGCTGCGCGCGACCCCCGTGCGCCTGAAAACATGCTCATAACTGTCGGCTCGGGCAGGCCGGACGGACTTTATTTCCATGTCCGCTCCCCAGTCGCTGGCGGCTGCGACCGTTCCGCGATCCGTGCCGAAGCCGACAAGAACGGCGCCGTCGCCATAGGCCACCCGGGCCAGCTCGCCGATATTGAACTGGCCTTGCCAGCCCATGGCCGTCGCGGTGGCGTTGCCGACATGGCTGTTATGGGCCCAGACAACCGACTTTGTCCCATAGCCGCGATGGGCAAGGATCGCCTGAAGCGTGTCGAACATGTGCCGGTCGCGCAGGTTCCAGGACTCGGTGGCACCCTGATACATGCTCCGGTAGTAGCGTTCAGCGGCGCGGACGATGCGCGCATTCTGGGTCGCGTCGAACCAAGCCTCGCCGTCCCTGCCGATCCAGTCCAGACGCTTCGCCAGCATTTCCTGGAGTTGCTGGACGACATTGGCCTCGCAGGGATCCAGGCCAGCATGAACCACCGCCCGGCCATATTTCGCCGGATCCTCTTGCCATGGCGACAGACAGCCATAGCGGTGGCGAGCACGCTCGGACGCTCCCGCATCCACGCGGTCGAGATAGGCGACGACCGAATGCATGGATTCGCTCAGACTGTAGACGTCGAGCCCGTGGAACGAGGCCTGTCGCTCCGGCGATTTTCCCTCGTTGTAGCCCCGCAGCCAATCGGCAAATTCCAGCAGCTCCGCGTTTCGCCACATCCAGGTCGGGAATCGGACGAAGGATTCGCCGCGGCGCGGTCGCTTTGCATGGTGGCGGACATAGGCGTCGATGCGGGTGGCATCCGGCCAGTCCGCTTCCACCGCCACCACCGTGAAGCCATGCTTCTCGATAAGCCGGCGCGTTATGGCAGAGCGAGCGCGATAGAATTCGGAAGTGCCGTGGGTCGCTTCGCCCAGCAGGACGATGTTTGAATCGGAGAACCGGTCGAACAGGGCGCCGAACTCATCCGCCTTTTCGGGCGGGGGCAGATTTTCAAGGAAGGGTCGAAGCGCGTCGGCCAGCGCATCCGCATCCGGCATCGTCCTCGCGTCCGGTGGTGCCACGATGTTCATACGTCACCGTCGATTGCGCCAATGAAGTCGCCAATTCTATGGGCCCGCCGCGCGCTGTCATTACGCAAGGCTACGGATGTCCTGCCCCCGCCACATGTCTGGACGTAGGGACAATACCTAGCGACGCGGCGCCCAGCGGATGGAATCTTGCTCGGCCGTACAACGAGTATCGAACCGATGACGACAAAGCTGATCCGCAAGCCTGGCTGGGTCGTGCAAACCAGCCCCTCCGATACGGGCCTGTCGGACGAAGAGGTGGCGTTGATCGACCGCTATTGGCGGGCGGCGAACTATCTCTCGGTCGGGCAGATCTACCTGCTCGACAACCCCCTGCTTCACGACTCGTTGGCGCGTGAACATGTCAAGCCGCGCCTGCTCGGCCATTGGGGGACCACGCCCGGGCTCAACTTCATTTATGCGCATCTCAATCGCGTCATCAAGGAACGCGATTGCGACGTCCTTTTCGTCTGCGGTCCGGGTCATGGCGGGCCGGCCATGGTTGCCAATTGCTGGCTGGAAGGGAGTTACAGCGAAATCTATCCCGCCATCGGGCAGGACGAGGAAGGCATGCGAAGACTGTTCCGCCAGTTTTCGTTTCCCGGCGGCGTCCCCAGCCACGCCGCGCCCGAAACGCCGGGTTCGATCCACGAAGGCGGTGAACTGGGCTATGCCCTGCTTCACGCCTACGGCGCCTCCTTCGACAGTCCGGACCTCATTGTCGCCTGCGTCGTGGGCGACGGCGAGGCCGAGACCGGACCGCTGGCGGCTTCGTGGCACAGTAACAAGTTCGTCAATCCGGCCCGTGACGGCGCCGTCCTGCCGATCCTTCATCTGAACGGTTACAAGATCGCCAACCCCACCATCCTCGCAAGGATGGAGCCCGACACGCTGCGCAAGCTGTTCGAAGGCTATGGCTATGACCCGATCTTCGTCGAAGGATCCCAGCCGTTCGACATGCACCGCAAAATGGCGGCGGCACTCGACCGGGCCTTCGACCAGATCCGCCAGATCCAGGGTCAGGCTCGCCTGGGTATCACCGCGCCGCCGCCGCCTTGGCCGATGATCGTCCTGCGAAGCCCAAAGGGCTGGACCGGGCCTCGGTGGGTCGACGGCAAGAAGGTGGAGGGATTCTGGCGTTCCCACCAGGTCCCGATTTCCAACGCCCGTGAAGACGACGCCCATCGAGCGCTCCTCGAGGATTGGATGCGCAGCTATCGCCCCGGGGAGCTGTTTGACGGCGAGGGCAGGCTCCTGCCGGAGCTTCGCGTGCTGGCGCCCAAGGGCGACAAGCGGATGGGCGCGATCCCATGCGCGAATGCCGGCTGCTGGAGCCAGCCTTTGAAGCGCCCTGACTGGCGTGAATTTGCGATCGACGTACCGGTCCCCGGCGCCACAACGGCTGAATCGCCGCGAGCTTTCGGTCAATATCTGGCCGAAATCTTCCGCCTCAACGCCGATTCTCGAAACTTCCGTATCATGGGTCCGGACGAGACCGCTTCTAACCGGCTCGATGCGGTTTTCGACGCGACGGACCGGACTTGGATGGAAACGGTCGAACCGTTCGACGAACATCTGAGCAGAGATGGACGCGTCATGGAGGTTCTGTCCGAGCATCTTTGCCAAGGCTGGCTCGAAGGCTATCTCCTGACCGGCCGCCACGGGCTGTTCAACTGCTACGAAGCGTTCATCCACATCGTCGACTCGATGTTCAACCAGCATGCCAAGTGGTTGAAGGTTGCGCGCGAGATCGACTGGCGCCGCCCGATCGCGTCTTTCAATTATTTCCTGTCGAGCCATGTATGGCGCCAGGACCACAACGGCTTCAGTCACCAGGATCCGGGGTTCATCGACCATGTCGCCAACAAGAAGGCTGACATCGTCCGGATCTATCTGCCGCCTGACGCGAACAGCCTGTTGTGGGTTGGCGACCACTGCCTCGGCACCTTCGGCCGGGTCAACGTGATCGTCGCCGGCAAGCAGCCTGCGCCCCAATGGCTAGCGAAAGCAGAAGCCGAGCGGCACTGCGAAGCCGGCATCGGAATCTGGGAGTGGGCCGGCACGGAGCAGGAGGGGGTGGACCCCGACGTGGTCATGGCCTGCGCTGGGGATGTTCCGACGCTCGAGACGCTGGCCGCGGTTGACCTGCTGCGCTCGACCATCCCCACCTTGAAGATCCGCGTCGTCAATATTGTCGATCTCATGAAGCTGCAGCCGGCGGATACCCACCCTCATGGACTATCGGATGCCGATTTCGACGCCATGTTCACTCGCGACCGGCCGGTGATATTCGCGTTCCACGGCTATCCTCAATTGATCCATCGGCTGACCTATCGAAGGACCAACCATGAGAATATCCACGTCCGCGGGTTCAACGAGGAAGGAACGACCACGACCCCGTTCGACATGGCGGTTCTGAATGGCCTCGATCGATTTCACCTCGCGCTCGACGTTATCCATCGCGTGCCGCGCGCGGCAGAAGGGGGCGCCAGGGCCAAACAGCTGCTTCGCGAACAGCTCAGCGAGCATCAAGCCTATATCGTTCGTCATGGCGAGGACATGCCGCACGTGCGCGACTGGAAATGGCCGTACGGCGCTCAATGAACCGGCACTCCAGCGAAGTGCTCCTCGTTCTGAACGCCGGGTCCTCAAGCTTGAAGTTCGGGCTGTTCGGACTCTCCGGCGATGAAGGTGAGCCCCGGCCGATCGCACTGGGCACCGCGCGGCCTCGAACGCAGGACAGTTACGCCGTTCGGGTCGCGCGCGAAGATGGCCGCCAAAGCGAGGACCAGATCTGGTCCGGCAGCACGGCAGAGGACATCGTCAGGACGCTCCTTGGATGGATCGGCCAGCAGTCCGAATTTGGCGAGGTGGTCGCAGTCGGACACCGGATCGTCCATGGCGGCGCCGAATTCCACGAGCCCACGATCATCGACGACACGATCCTGGATCGACTCGCCGCGTTGGTTCCGCTGGCGCCGTTGCACCAGTCGGCGTGCCTGGGACCCGTCCAGCTCATCCATGCCTTGCGCCCCGCTCTTCGCCAATACGCCTGTTTCGATACCGCATTTCACCGCACCATCGAGCCGCCCGCGGGTCGCTATGCCTTGCCGAGACATTTCGAGGCAGAGGGCATCCGGCATTACGGCTTTCACGGGCTTTCGTTCGAATCAGTCGCCGCCCAGCTGAGGAATGAAGGCGGAGCCGCCGTCGCCAAGGAGCGCATCATCATCGCTCACCTCGGC
>DASTDT010000209.1:0-5663 GCA_035710225.1 Sphingomicrobium sp. | reverse complement strand
CTCGGCGGCAAGGCCGGGAGGTAGGGCCGGACGACCAGCGGGCTCTCCGACTGGCCGACGAAGATGTTGGCCGCGGCGCCCAGGCTCTCGACCCGGCTGATGCCGGTGACCCAGCCAATCGCGCCGCCGACCCAGCGCACGACGCGCTGCATGATGCCGAGGTAATAAAGGATCGCGACCAGCGCGGCGAAGAAGATGATCACCGGCAAAGCGGCAATCGCGAAGGTGTTGGCGAGCGGATTGCTCGCGGTCGGCCCGAACAGGAATTCGGTGCCCTTGCCGGCGTAGCCGAGCAGGGCGGCGACTCCGTCGCTCATCGCCTGGATCGCCGCCCTGCCCCAGCTGGTGCGAAGGACGAGGAAGGCGATCAATGCCTGAAGCGCGAATGCCGCTCCGACGACCCTGAGCTTGATCGCCCTGCGGTTCGACGAGAACAGCAAGGCGATGGCCAGGATGACGATGATTCCGGCGATCCCGAGAAGGACGTAGTTCATGTGACGCGCGCCCCTCCCCCGGGCAAGTTACCAGACGATCCCTTGGTTAGCCTGTCCCGCCGCCTCGTCCAGCATTTTGATGGCCTCGGCCGGCGTGTCGGCGACCAGCAGCTGCTCGCGCCGCGCCGCGCTCAGGAAGCCGGCGTCGCGGACATGGTCCATGAACTCCGCGAACGGGCTCCAGAAGCCGCGCACGTTCAAGAGGCAGAACGGCTTGGAATGATAGCCGAGCGCGTTCCACGTCCACGCCTCGAACAATTCGTCGAGCGTTCCGATTCCGCCTGGCAAGCAGAGGAAGCCGTCGGCAAGCTCCGTGAACTTGGCCTTGCGCTCGTGCATCGTCGTCACCTGGTAGAGCTCGGTGAGGTCGTGGTGGGCGACCTCCTGCTCGACAAGCGCGTGCGGGATGACGCCGTAGGCGCGGCCACCGGCGGCGAGGATCGTGTCGGCCATGATTCCCATCAGCCCGAGCTTGCCGCCGCCGTAGACCAGATCGATCCCGCGCTGCGCCATCTCGTTGGCGAGCTCGCGCGCGATCTCGGCGAACAAAGGATCGCCGCCCGGCGCGGCGCCGCAATAGACCGCCAGCCGGTTTAGGCCGCTCACAGCCGGACCAGGGTCTTGAGGTCCGCTTCCGGCCGGGCGCCGAAATGAGAGATGATCTCCGCCGCCGCGGCTGCCCCGGCCTGAAGGCAGCGGCCAAGGTCGTGGCCGCGCGCCCGGGCGGCGAGGAAGCCGGCGGCGAACAGGTCGCCGGCGCCGGTGGTGTCGACCACCTTGTCGACCGGTGCGGCGGGAACCTCGACCCCCGCCCCGTCGGCGAAGGCCATCGCGCCATGCTCGCCCCGGGTGACCACCAGGCACGGCACCTTTTCGGACACGGTCGCGATCGCCTGGCCGAGCGTTTCGTCGCCGGTCAGTTGCATCACTTCACGCTCGTTGGCGAACAGGAGGTCGACCCCGCCGTCCGCGATCATCTTGTTGAAGCCTTCGCGGCGGCCGGCGATGCACACGCTTTCGGACAAGGTGAAGGCGATTTCCCGCCCGGCGCCATGGGCAATCTCGATCGCCCGAAGCATCGCCCGGCGCGGCTTCTCCGGTCCCCACAGATAGCCTTCGAGGTAAAGGATCGCGCTGTTCGCGATCTTGTCCTCGTCGAGCGCTTCGGCGGTGAGTTCGTGACTTGCGCCGGGACAGGTGTTCATCGTCCGCTGCGCGTCGGGCGTGACCAATATGAGGCATCGTCCGGTCGGCTTGCCCGCCGTCGGGTCGAGCGGCGGCGTGTCGAAATCGACCCCCAGCGCCTTCATGTCGTGGCGGAAGATGCTGCCGAGCTGGTCGTCGGCGACCTGGCCGATGAATGCCGCGCGGCCGCCGATGGCGGCGATCCCGGCCACCGAGTTGGCGGCCGATCCGCCGCTTGTTTCCTGGGCGCTGCCCATTGCCGCATAGAGCCGCTCGCCAGCCTCGACGTCGAGCAATTGCATCGAGCCCTTGGGCAGGCCGTGCAAGTCGAGGAACGCGTCGTCGCACGTCGCGATGACGTCGACGATCGCATCGCCAATGGCAACGATGTCATAGCGCGGATGCATGGTTGGCGGGCGCTAGCGGTGGGGGTTGGGGCGGTCAACAAAAGGCTTGCGGGGCCGCGCCGAAGCTTTACCCACTCGCGCCATGACGACCGAAATCCAGGCAGCCGCGGCCGAGCCCGCGGCCGATCGCGCGCAATGGCCGCTGACCCCCTCGCTGTTCGCCTTCGCCATCTTCTACGGCGGCATGGTGTGCATCGCTGGGGTGCTCGGCAACAAGCAGGTCGCCTTGGGCCCGCTGGCGGTCGAGGCGGGGATTTTTGCTTTCCTGATGCTGGTCATCACCTCGAGCGCGGTGGCGGAGCTTCATGGTCGAAGCGTCGCCAATCGCCTCGTCCTGTGGGGGTTCGTGCCGCTGCTCATGTCGCTCGGCCTGACGCTTCTGGTGTTGGCCGTGCCGGCGGCCGCGGAGATGGACCCGGCCCGCCTCGGCGCGTTCGAGACGATCATGATGGCGACCCCGCGCATCTGGCTCGCCGGGATTATCGCCTATGGCGTGTCGACGCTGCTCAACGTCACCATCTTCGCCAGGCTCAAGGGCTCGGAAGGCTCGCGCCTGCTGTGGTTCCGCTCCGCGGTGGCGAGCGTGCTCAGCCAGATCGTCGACACCTTGCTGTTCATCACCATCGCCTTCTACGGCGTGTTCCCGATCACCGAGCTCTTGCTCGGCCAGATGCTGGCCAAGGTGGTACTGTCGATCGTCATGGTTCCGCCGCTGATTTACCTGATGGTCGGCATCGGCCGGCGGCTCGATCGGCGGGCTGACTAGCCACTTGTAATCAGCGGCACATTTTGCTCTAGGCCCGCCGCGAGTCGGCGTTGGCCAGGCCATTTCGTGGCCTTCCGGCAACGTTCTCGAAAAATCGTTAACGGGCCCTCGCGGCGCGTAATCCAACTGTCGTAATGCCGGTATAGCTGGCGTTGCGAATCGCAATCCAGCGCACACCCTTGGGGGGGTTCAACATCGTGAAAAAGCTCATTCTTCTCAGCTCGGCTTCGCTTTTCTTCCCGGCCGCCGCCTTCGCTCAGTCGGCCGGCACGCAGGACTTCGAAGAAGAAGAAATCATCGTCACCGGCACGCGCGCCCAGGATGTCGGCGGAATCACCGCCCCCGACACCAGCAAGGCCAAGGCCGTCCTCACCCAGGAATTCCTGGCTCGCCAGAACCCGGGCCAGACGGTGCTCGATTCGATCAACGTCATCCCCGGCGTCAGCTTTCAGAACAACGATGCCTATGGCTCGTCGGGTGGAACGCTCAGCATCCGCGGCTTCGACAGCTCGCGCATCAGCCTCACCTTCGACGGCATCCCGCTCAACGATTCGGGCAATTACGCGATCTATTCCAACCAGCAGATCGACCCCGAGCTGATCGACCAGGTCAACGTCAATCTCGGCACCACCGACGTCGACTCGCCAACCGCCTCGGCCGTCGGCGGCACCGTCAACCTTCGGACCCGCAACCCGTTCAAGGAATTCGGCGCCCGCGTCGTCGGATCGCTCGGCGAGTATGACTTCCGCCGCATCTTCGCGGTCGTCGACACCGGCGAGATCGGCCCGTGGGGAACGCGCACGTTCCTCGCCGTCTCGACCGCGCTCAACGACAATCCGTACAACAACTACGGCAAGGTCAATAAGCAGCAGTACAACGCGAAGATCTACCAGCCGCTCGGCAGCGCCGGCGACTTCGTCTCGCTCAGCGGCCACTACAACCAGAACCGCAACAACTTCTTCGGCTCGGTCCGTCTCCGCGACGACCTTACCCAGAGCGGCACCAGCCCGCTTCCGCGCAACGTCCCCGACCGCTTCCCGCGCGAGGAGGACGAGCGTGAGTACGACATCCTCTACCCGTGCCTGATCGACACGCCGAACAACGGCATCGCCGACTCGCCCAACGGATGCGGCAACGAATTCGACCGGCGCTACAATCCGTCGAACACCGGCAACATCAAGGGCACGTCGCGCTTCACGCTGACCGACGCCCTGACTCTGAACATTGAGCCCAGCTTCCAGTACGTCAAAGCCAATGGCGGCGGCACGGTCACCATCCGTGAAGGACTGCGCGACATCAACCCGGCCGGCGGAACCGCCTCGACCACGGATTGCGCACTTGGCAACAACGCCACCCGCACCTGCGTCGCCGGCTATTTCGGCGGCTCCCCGTTTGCCGGCCGTGACATCAACGGCGACGGTGACGTCCTCGACCAGGTGCGTGTAATCGCGCCGAGCCAGACCCGCACTCGTCGCTACGGTCTGATCAGCGGCCTGCGCTGGGAGCTCAACGACGACCACACGATGCGTTTCACCTACACCTTCGACCATGCCAACCATCGCCAGACTGGCCAGGTCGGCCTGCTCTCGGCAAGTGGCGAGCCGCTCGACGTGTTCCCGGTCAACGACCCGGTCAAGGACGTGAACGGCACTGTGCTTCAGAAGCGCGACCGCCAGTCCTACGCCATTCTCCACCAGCCGTCGGCCGAGTGGCGCGGCGAGTTCTTCGACGACCGGCTGACGACCACGGTCGGTTTGCGCATGCCGTTCTTCACTCGCGAGCTGGACAATAATTGCTTCACCAGCTCCGCCTCCAACTCGTCGGGCGCTTTCGTCGAATGCTCGGGCGGCAATGCGGCTGTCGATGCCCTGATCGCGGCCAACAACCCTTATGTCGTCGATCCCGTCACCGGCGCGATCAGCGGCTTCTCGCCGCCGCAGGAGCGCACGCTGAAGTATGAGAAGCTGCTTCCCAACATCGGCTTCGTCTACGACATCACGCCGTCGATCAGCGTGTTCGGCAACTATGCCAAGGGCCTGTCGGTCCCCTCGACCGACAACCTCTACGCGTCCTTCTTCTTCCCCAAGGGCACCGACCAGGCCAAGCCCAAGCCGGAAGAAACCGACAGCTTCGACTTCGGCGCGCGTTATCGCAGCTCCAAGGTCCAGGCCCAGGCCGGGATCTGGAAAACGCGCTTCAAGAACCGCTCGGCGGTGAGCTTCGACCCCGAAGCGAACACCACCGTGTTCCGCAACCTCGGCGTGGTCGACAAGTGGGGCATCGACGGCTCGGTGGCCTATTCGCCGGTCCGCGCTTTGACCCTCTACGCCTTCGCCGCGTGGAACGATTCGGAGATCAAGGACAACATCCAGATCGGCACCATCCCGGTCACGGCATTCAACCCCGCCGGCACCACGTGCGACACGATTGCCACTGGAACGCTTGTAACGGATGCCCAGGCGTCGCGTAGCTGCGCCTTCACCGCCGGCAAGCGCGAAGGCGGCGCGCCCACCTACAATTGGGGCTTCTCGGCGCTCGGTACGATTGGTCCGATCGACCTCGGCATCACCGCCAAGAAGACCGGTCCGCGCTTCATCTTCGACAATAACGAGCCGATGTTCCGGGGTGACGTGGACGTCACCGGTGCCGCTGGCCCGCAGCGCATCTACAGCGCAACGGCCCCGGCCTACTGGCTGGTCAACCTCGATGCCCGCTACAACTTCCGTGTCCGTGGGCTCAAGGAGACCTACTTCCAGGTCAACGTCTACAACCTGTTCGACGAGATCTATGTCGGCGGCTTCAGCTCGAACC